>JBKHDS010000036.1:0-11927 GCA_046541215.1 Nitriliruptoraceae bacterium | reverse complement strand
GAGCGGGGGTCGTCGGTGACGAGCACGGTCGGGGGGACGAACCACCCGTCGGTGTCGTCGGGGGTGCCCCCGACCACCACCTCGGCGCCCTCCCGGCGCGCGCGATCGATCGCGGCCGCGTGGGTCCGGAACGCTCCCTCGGAGATGACCGCACCGAGGTAGGTGGACAGGTCCGTGCCGACGTCGCCCATCGTCATCGAGGTGGCGATGTCGGCGAGCGGGTCACGCACCCGCTCCCAGACGCTGCGGGGCAGGTAGGCACGGGACGCGGCCGAGCACTTCTGGCCCTGGTACTCGAAGGCGCCGCGGCCGAGCGCGACCGCGAGCCGGTCGACATCCGCCGTGTCGTGGGCCAGCACGAAGTCCTTGCCGCCGGACTCGCCCACGATGCGGGGGAAGCTCGTGTACCGCCCGGCCTGCCGGCCGATGCGCTCGTAGAGCGAGCTGAGCACGCTCTCCGAACCGGTGAAGTGCAGCGCGGCGAAGCGCTCGTCGGCGGTGGCGACCTCGGCGACGCGGGCGCCGTCGCCGTGGAGGAGGTTGATGACCCCGTCCGGGAGCCCCGCGGCCTCGAGCAGCCGCATCGTGTGGTGGGCGGCCACGGCCTGCTTCTCCGAGGGCTTCCACAGCACGGTGTTGCCCATGATCGCGGGCGCCGTCGGCAGGTTGCCGGCGATGGCGGTGAAGTTGAAGGGCGTGATGGCGAGCACGAACCCGTCCAGGGGCCGCAGCTCCAACCGGTTCCACTCGCCCGGGACCGACAGCGGCTGCTCGGTGTGGAGCTGCTCGGCGAAGGCGACGTTGAAGCGCAGGAAGTCGATCAGCTCGCAGGCGGCGTCGATCTCCGCCTGCTGGACGGACTTGGACTGCCCGAGGATCGTGGCGGCGTTGATCCGGTCCCGCCACGGGCCGGCGAGCAGGTCCGCGGCGCGCAGGAAGATCGCGGCCCGGTCGGCGAAGGGCATCGCCGCCCAGTCGGCACGGGCCGCGTGCGCGGCCTCGATGGCGCGTTCCACCTCGGCGACCCCGGCGGCGTGGACCTCGGCCAGGACGAGGCCGTGGTCGTGCGGGGCACGCTGGGCGAAGGTCTCGCCGGTGCGGACGTCCTCGCCGGCGATCACGTTCGGGGCGTCGATCACCTCGCGCCGCTGGCTGGCGAGCTCGGCCTCGAGCGTCGCGCGCTCGGGGCTGCTCGGGGCGTAGCCACGCACGGGCTCGTTGGTCGGCTCGGGGACGCGGTAGGTGCCATCGCTCATCGCTGCGCTCCACGGGGTCTACGGTGGGATCCGGGCGGCCTACGCTGCCCGCCGGGGTCCCCGTCCGCTAGGGCGTTCCGTCTCGACCTCCCGGGACCCGGCCGGGACGGACGATGGCCCGACAGGAGCGGTGATGGCGGCCACGGAGCTCACGCAGGCGCGGGCGGCGCTACTGGCCGCGCTGGCGCACGCCGGGCTCGACGTCGACGAGGTCGGCGAGGACCGGTGGACCACGATCCTGGAGGGGGAGTGGAAGCGCACGATCCCCGTGCTGCTCGAGCTCGGTGACCGGCGGCTGACGGTCACCTCGCTGCTGACCGGGGTGCTCGACGAGGGCCACGCGCAGGTGTACCGGCTGCTGCTGCAGCGCAACCAGCGTTCCGGGCCCGTCCACTTCGCGCTCGACGACGCGGGGGATGTCATCCTGACCGGCAGCGTGCCCTTGGCCGCGGTCGACGAGGCGACGGTGGACGAGCTGCTCGGCCGCCTGCTCGAGACCGCCGACGGGACCTTCAACCAGGTGCTGCGCACGGGCTTCGCCAGCTACCTGGCGGCGGAGCAGCGCTGGCGCGCGGCGGCGGGCCTGCCGCCCAACCCCGTGGGTGACCCGGCGCCGCCCCACGGCGACACCCTGGCGCCCGAGGGTGGCCAGTAGGCTCGACGAGGTGCCAGCGGACCAGGAGCCAGCATGCAGGGCACGCTCGCGATCATCGGAACCGGCCGCATCGGGGAGGCGCTCCTGCGTGGACTGCTCCACTCCGCCTGGGTCGCGCCCTCGCAGGTGATCTGCACCGACGCATCGCAGGAGCGCGCCGACGAGGTCGCGCGGATCCACGGGGTGACCGGGACCACCGACAACCGGGCCGCGGTCGAGGCCGCCGACGTCGTCCTCATCGCGCTCAAGCCACAGGTGCTCGTGCGGGTCATCAGCGCGGTCGGGGAGGCCTTCCGGCCCGACCAGACCGTGATCTCCGTCGCGGCCGGGATCACCACCGCGACCATCCAGGACGCCATCCCGGGACAGGTCCCGGTGGTGCGGGTGATGACGAACACGCCCGTCCAGGTCGACGAGGCGATGTCGGTGCTCAGCGGCGGCACCCACGCCCACGACCGCGACCTCGACCTCGCGGAGTCGATCCTCGCCCACGTCGGCCAGGTGCTCCGCATGGACGAGGAGCACCTCGATGCGGTCACCGCGCTGTCCGGCTCGGGCCCGGCCTACTTCTTCCTGCTCGCCGAGGCCATGATCGACGCCGGGATCCTGCTCGGTCTGCCCCGGGACGTCTCGACCCAGCTCATCATCCAGACGATGGTGGGCAGCGCCAAGATGCTGCGCGATGCCGGCAAGCACCCGGTGGAGCTGCGCGAGATGGTGACCTCGCCGGGCGGGACCACGATCGCGGCGATCCGCACGCTCGAGTCCGCCCGGGTCCGCGCCGCGTTCCTCGACGCGATCGAGGCCGCGAAGCTGCGCAGCGAGGAGCTCGCCGGCGGCTGAGCGCCGCGCGCGTGGTCCACGGTTCGACCCACACGCGGCACCCTGGTGGCGCGAACCTTCCTCGTGCAGCGACCCGCGACCCGTGGGCCGCTGCCCGGGGACAGCGAGGAGTGCAGCGTGCGACGACGAGGGACCGTGGTGGCGCTCGTGCTGGCCGTGATCCTGGCCGCGTGCACCGGGGACGAGCCGACCCGCGTGGAGACCGCCGAGGTCGGTCGTGACAGCGTGGTCCAGAGCGTGGCGGCGGCGGCGGTGCTGGAGCCCGCCGACCGGGTCACGGTGGCAGCGCCGTCGGCTGGCGAGGTGGTGGAGCTGACCGTCGGGGACGGCGACCGGGTCCGGGCCGGCGACCCCCTCATGGTGCTCCGCTCGCCGAGCCTGGAGGGACAGCTCGAGCAGGCGGAGGCGGCGCTGGAGGCCACCTCGGTGCTGGGCAGCGCCGCCGGACTCACCGGCGGTCTGGATCCCACGCTCGTCAGCGGCCTGACCGGCGCTTCCGCCGGCGGTGGGGGCGGTGGGCTGACGGCTGGGTTGGACCTCGCGCCGCTCATCGGCGCGCTCCGCGCGCAGCTCGACGCCGTCATCCCCCCCGTGATCGGAGCGCTCGAGGACCAGGTCGCCGGGCTCGAGGCCGCCCTTCGGGCCCTGACCACCGCGGCCGAGGAGAACGGCCAGGCCACCGCGGAGGCGCTCCAGCAGGTCGCGGAGCAGCTCGGTGGGCAGCTGCCGCCCGAGCTCGGCATCGACCCGTCGGTGCTGGAACTGCCCGACCCGGCAGAGGTGCTCGTCCCGGTGGACACCGCCGCCCTGGAGGCCTCGCTCGCCGACGCCCGGCAGGGGCTGGAGGAGGCCCAGGCGCAGTACCACGACGCCTCCGCCCAGCTCGCCGAGGTGGAGCAGCAGGCCGCGGCGAGCGCTGAGGCCCAGGCCAGCGCGCTCGAGGAAGCGAGCGAGGCCGCCGAGCGGGCCCAGGCCGAGGCGGCCGAGGCCCAGGCGGCGGCGGAGGCGGTCCAGCGCGAGCAGGCCGAGGCCGCGGTCCAGGCGGTCCAGGACCGCCTCGACGCGCTCGCCATCACCGCTCCGATCGAGGGGGTCGTCGAGCTCGCGCGTGGCGAGGGCGGCGGGTCCTCCGCCCTGCCGGGGGGCGAGGACCTCTCCGCGCTGGCCGACCAGCTCGGGGGTGCCGGGCTCGCCGACCTCGACGATCTCGGTGGGTTGGCTGGCGGGCTGCCGGCGGCCGGGGGGACGACGAGCAGCGGCGGGCCACCGCAGGTCGGCAGCCAGGTCACGGCCGGGCAGCCGCTGCTGACCCTGTTCGACCTGGAGGGGTTCACCGCCGAAGCCCTCGTCGACGAGCTCGACATCGTGCTCGTCGAGGTCGGGCAACCGGTGGTGGTGCTGCTGGACGCGTTCCCGGCCGCCGAACTCACCGGGGTGGTCGAGCGCGTCGGCCTGGAGCCGACCCGCTCGGGCGCCGGCGGGGCGTCCTACCCGGTGTCGGTACGGCTGACCGACGTGCCCGCCGACCTGGGGCTCCGCATCGGGCTGACCGCCTCGGTCGAGGTCGAGGTCCGTCGGACCGAGGGTGAGCTGGTCGTCCCCTCCAGCGCGCTGCTGCGCCGCGGGGGCGACGAGGTCGTCCACGTCCTTCGGGACGGCCGTGCCGTCCGCATCGAGGTGGAGGTGCTGGCGATCGGTGACGGGACGGCCGCGGTCACCGGTCCGCTGGAGGTCGGCGACGAGGTCATCACCAGCGGGGTCGAGCTGCTCGAGGACGGCCAGGAGGTCCGCACCGGTGAGGCGGCTGCGGCGGCGTACCCGGACCGCGCGTGAGCGAGCGTCAGCCGCTGCTGCTCGAGGCCGAGGACGTCACCCGCGTGTACCGGCTCGGGCGCGACATCGAGGTGCACGCCCTGCGCGGCGTGTCCTTCCAGGTCGACCGGGGCGAGCACGTGGCCATCGTCGGGTCCTCGGGCTCGGGCAAGTCGACGCTGCTGAACCTGCTCGGTGCGCTCGACCGGCCCACCAGCGGCCACGTCCGCTACCACGGCCGTGACGTGCAGGAGCTGACCGACAGCGAGCTCGCGGTCCTGCGCAACCGCTCCATCGGGTTCGTGTTCCAGTCCTTCCAGCTGCTGCCGCGGCTGACCGCGCTGGACAACGTCGTCGTGCCGCTCACCTACCGCGACAGCACGGTGCGCGAGCGGCGCCAGCGGGCGCAGGAAGCCCTCGAGCTCGTCGGGCTCGCCGACCGGGTCGACCACCGGCCGGGGGAGCTGTCCGGTGGCCAGCAGCAGCGCGTCGCCATCGCCCGCGCGCTCGTCACCGAGCCGGCGCTGGTGCTCGCCGACGAGCCGACCGGCAACCTCGACACCCGGACGGGCGAGGAGATCATGGGGCTGCTCGAGTCGCTCCACCGCGACCGGGGGACGGCCCTGGTGGTGATCACCCACGAGCGGGAGATCGCCGAGCGGGCGGCGCGGCGCATCGAGCTGCGTGATGGCCGCATCGTGCGGGAGGTCGTCGCGTGAGCCTGCGCGAGTCGCTTCGGATCGCCATGCAGGCGCTGCGGGCCAACCGCTTGCGCTCGGCGCTGACCACCCTCGGGGTCCTCATCGGCGTCGCGTCGGTGGTGCTGCTCGTCGCCTTCGGGCAGGGTGCTCGTGCGGAGATCACCGGCGCCATCGAGGGGCTCGGGTCCAACCTGCTGTTCGTGCTGCCCGGCGACGGCGAGTTCGGTGGCGGCCCGCCCCGGGGCGGGGAGTTCCTCGTCGAGGACATCGAGCGCATCGACCGGGCGCTGCCGGGCGGCGAGGGCCGCGCGGCCGGCTACCTCGTCAACGCGGAGTCGGTGCAGGCCGAGGGCGAGCGGCTGACGACCACGGTGTTCGGCGTCAGCGAGCACTACCTCAGCGTCCAGGACCGCACCATCGCCCGCGGGCAGTCCTTCGGTTCCTCGGACGTGGCCACCGGACGGCGCGTGGCGGTGCTCGGGGCGGCCACGGCCGACACGCTGTTCCCGGGCCAGGATCCCATCGGTCGGACCGTCTCCCTGGGCGCGATCCGCTACCGCGTCTCCGGCGTGCTCGAGCGGGTCGGAACCGCAGCCTTCGGGCCGGACGTGGACCAGCAGGTCCTCGTCCCCATCTCCGCCGCCCAGCGGCTGTTCGGCACGGACCGGGTGGATGCGATCTTCGTCCGTGCCAGCTCCACGGCGTCGATCGAGGGGGACCGGGCGGCGACCGAAGCCGCGCTCGCCGAGCGGCTGGACCCCGACGGCTTCACCGTCGTCACCCAGGACGAGATCATCGGGGTGGTGGGGGACATCCTGTCCGTCCTGACCTGGTTCCTCGCGGCGATCGCCGGCATCTCCCTGCTGGTCGGAGGCGTCGGGGTGTCGAACATCATGCTCGTGTCGGTCAGCGAGCGCACCCGCGAGATCGGGCTACGCAAGGCGCTCGGTGCCCGCACCCGGGACATCACCCGCCAGTTCCTGTTCGAGGCGGTGGCCCTGACCGGGCTCGGCGGGATCACGGGGCTGGTGCTCGGGATCGCCGGCGCCGAGGTCGCGGCGGCCGTCTCCCCGGTCCCGGCCGACGTGACCTGGTGGTCCATCGTGCTCGCGCTCGGGGTGTCGGTCGGCGTGGGCCTCGTGTTCGGGGTCCTGCCGGCCCGCCGCGCCGGCCAGCTCGATCCGGTCACCGCCCTGCGGCACGAGTGAGTGGGAGCGCTCCGGCTCCTGTCTTGCACCCGGGTGAGCGCGGACGAGCTCGAAGGGGTCAGCGCGGCCTGAGGGGCGTTAGGCTCGCTGCGGCGAGCCCGGCAACGTCCCCGGGCTGGTGCGACCAAAGGAGGCCCGGGTGGCGGGCGAGGGGGCGACGGCTCACGGCCGGGTCGCGCTGGTGTGGGACGAGCGCGTAGCCGGCTACGACCTCGGCCCCGGGCACCCGCTCGCGCCGGTCCGCGTCGAGCTCACCATCGATCTGATCCGCCGGGTCGGGCTGCTCGGAGCCGGGGTCGACGAGGTCCTGCCGCGCGAGCTGCACGAGGACGAGCTCCTCCGGCGGCATCGCGACGACTTCGTCGACACCGTCAAGCGCCTCTCGCGTGACCCCACCGCGCGCGCCGAGGAGCGCTACGGGCTCGGACCGGGTGACACGCCCGCCTTCCGCGGGATGCACCCGGCCTCCCTGTTGATCTGCGCGTCCTCGATCGAGGCGGCACGCCAGGTGTGGGAGGGTGAGGCGGTCCACGCCTTCAACCCGGCGGGCGGGCTGCACCACGCGATGCCCGACCGTGCCGCCGGGTTCTGCATCTACAACGACCCGGCGCTCGCGATCGACTGGCTGCTCGAGCACGGCGCGGAACGGGTCACCTACCTCGACGTCGACGTCCACCACGGCGACGGCGTCGAGCTGATGTTCCGTGACGACCCCCGCGTGCTGACGATCTCCCTCCACGAGTCGGGGCGGTTCCTCTTCCCGGGGACCGGCGCGGCCGACGACATCGGCGGCGCCGGGGCGCTCGGCTCCGCCGCGAACCTCCCCCTGCTCCCCGGGACCACCGGGCGCGTGTGGCTCGACGCCTTCGACGCCGTCGTCGAGCCCCTCGTGCGGGCCTTCGACGCCGACGTCCTGGTCACCCAGCTCGGCTGCGACACCCACGCCAGCGACCCGCTCGCCCACCTCGCCCTGACCGTGGACGACATGGCGGCCGTCTACGCCCGCATCCACCGGCTCGCGCACGAGACGGCCGAGGGCCGCTGGGTGGCGTTCGGCGGGGGCGGGTACCAGCTGGTCCGGGTCGTGCCACGCGCCTGGACCCTGGCCTTCGCGGAGATGACCGGGCGCCGGCTGCCGGTGGAGACCCCGATGGGCTGGCGGGAGCTGGCCGTGGAGCGCACCGGCGATGTCCCGCCCGAGGCCTTCCACGAGGATCCCGTGCGGGTCTCCGACGCGATGCAGGCCCAGGCGGTCGAGGGGGCCAACCTGGCCGTCGCCACCCTGCGGGAGGTGCTGCTGCCACGCCACGGCGTGCGCTGAGCGCTCGATGCGGGCTTCCGGGTGGGGTCGGTGAGCCTGGTGTTGCTGGGGGCGGTCAGGGTGACGTTCGCCGTGCCACGTTGCTCCTGCCCCCTGGTGGTCGGGGCGGCATCGCGAGTACCGTGGGCCCCTGGCCACACGGGGAGACGACCGTGCCAACCGAGCTCCTGACCGCCGCGGAGGTCGCGGACCAACTGCGCGTGTCCACCATGACCATCTACCGCCTGATCCGCAGCGGTGAGCTCCCGGCGGTACGCGTCGGCCGCAACTACCGGGTCCCCGTCGCCGAGCTCGAGCGGTACCTGGCTGAGCAGGTGGTCGATCCCTCCAGCGCCGCTCCGGACGCGGTCGCGGAGCCGGACGGCTCGTCGCTCAGCGGCTGACCTGGCGGGGTGGCCACCCGGCGCGCACGGCTCGCAGGCCGGCGGTCGACCCGCTTCACTGGTCATCCCGGGCTGCCGTACGGGTGCGGCGGGAAGGTCTCAGGGTGGTCGAGGGTCGACGGGTGCTGCTGACCGGGATCGCCGGGCAGCTGGCCGGCCTCGTCGCGCGTGTCCTGGAGGCGGACGACCGCGTCCACGAGCTCATCGGCGTGGATGTCCGTGAACCCCAGCACGACCTGACGCGCACGGAGTTCGTCCGGGCGGATCTGCGCAACCCGCTCGTCGCGCGCATCCTCGACGCGGCAGCGATCGACACCCTCGTGCACCTGTCGATCACCTCCCAGCCCCGGGCCGCCGGCGGGCCTGCGTCGATGAAGGAGCACAACGTCATCGGCACCATGCAGCTGATGGGGGCGTGCCAGGCCGCGCCGTCGCTGCGCCGGGTGGTGCTGAAGTCCACCGGCGCGATCTACGGCTCCGGGCACGCCGATCCGGCCCTGTTCACCGAGGATGCGGCCCCTCGGGTGCCGCCGCGCAAGGGGTTCGGCAAGGATGCGGCCGAGGCGGAGGCGTACGTCCGCATGCTCGGGCGCCGGCGCACCGACGTCGAGGTGACGGTGCTGCGGCTCGCCAACCTCGTCGGGCCGCGCGTTGATGGGGCGTTCCCCTCCTTCTTCTCCCTCCCGGTCCTGCCGACCGTCGCCGGGTTCGATCCGCGCCTGCAGTTCGTGCACGAGGACGATGCCGTGGCGGTGCTCGCCGCGGCGACCGTGGGCGAGGTGACCGGCACCTTCAACGTCGCCGGGGCCGGCGCGCTCTACCTCTCCCAGGCGATCCGCATCGCCGGGCGCGTCCCGGTGCCGGTGCCGCAGCCGGCGGTGTCGGTCCTCGCGGCGCTGCTGCGGCGGTCCGGCCGCGCCGATGTCGCCCCCGACCAGCTGAGGATGCTCCAGTTCGGTCGCGTCATGGACACCCGGGCGCTCAGAGAGCGCTTCGGGTACGAGCCCGCCTACTCGACCCGCGCGGCCTTCGAGGACTTCCTCGAGCGGCGTCGGATCCGCAGCCTCATCGACCGTGACGAGGTGATCCGCTGGGAGCGGGAGCTGTACGACTTCCTCCAGCGCAAGGGGCAGGAACGCTTCCTCGAGTCCCAGCGCAGCGGTGGACAGGAGCGGCGATGAACGAGCCCGTGCGCCAGGCGCAGGTGTACTCGTTGGACGAGGAACGCCTCGCCCGCGCCGCCAGCTCCGGCCGTGCCGGCAGCGAGGCGCGGCTCCGCTGCGGGGCCACGACCGCCTCGGGCGATCCCTGCCGCAACTACGCCGTGGAGGGTGAGCGGTGCCGGGTGCACGCCCGGCCGAGCTCGGCGCCGGAGCGGCCCGCCCCGCGCCGGGCCCCCGGGCTGGCGGGTCCGGGTCGTGGTGAGGGTGGGCGTGCCGCTGTCGCGCCGGACCCACCCGAGGACGCCGCGGCGGGCAGGAGGCGGGCACCCGGTGGCGCCCACACCGGCCGCGCTCCCGGCTCCTTCGCGTGGGCCCAGGAGGAGCTCTCCCGGCGGGGGTTCGGGCCGGCCGTCGACGGGCTGGAGCTCCTCAGCGACCTCGCCGACGACCGGCTCGTGGAGGCGCTCAAGGGGTTCGTCGCGTTCCTGCGCCGCCGCGTGACCGGTGCCTACGAGATCGACGAGTTCGGGTTCGACCAGGACCTCACCACCCACGTGCTGATGCCGCTGCTGCGGCCGCTCCACCGCCGCTACTGGCGTGTGACCTCGCACGGCGCCGAGCACATCCCGGCCTCCGGTGGCGCGCTGCTGGTGGCCAACCACGCCGGGACCCTGCCGGCCGACGCGCTCATCACGCGCCTGGACGTGTTCGACCTCACCGGCCGGCACGCCCGCGAACTCGGTGCCGACCTCGTGTTCCGCACGCCCTACGTGGGCGAGTTCGCGCGCAAGACCGGGGCGACCCTGGCGTCCGGCGACGACGCCGACCGCCTGCTCGCCGCCGGGGAACTGGTGGCCGTGTGGCCGGAGGGCTTCAAGGGGCTGGGCAAGCCGTGGCGGGACCGCTACCGGCTGCAGCGCTTCGGCCGCGGCGGCTTCGTCGCGACCGCGGCGCGCGCCGACGTCCCGATCGTGCCCACCGCGATCGTCGGCAGCGAGGAGATCTACCCGATGCTGTTCGACCTGCGCCTGGTCGCGCGGCTGCTCGGGCTGCCCTACTTCCCGATCGTGGCCCAGATGTTCGCGCTGCCCGTGCTCGGGCCCTTCGCGCTGCTGCCGCTGCCGAGCAAGTGGATCATCGAGTACGGCGAGCCGGTCGAGCCCGCCCGGCTCTCCCCGCTGGTGGCCGAGGACCCGATGGCGCTGTTCGACCTCACCGATCAGGTGCGCGAGCGCATCCAGCACATGCTGCACCGCAACCTCATGGGGCGGCGCTCGGTGTTCCTGTGACCGTCACAGCGACGCCGCCTGGCTGAGCTGGAACGCCGCGGCCGCGACGATCATCAGCAGCAGGATCGCCAGGGCGATCGTCGTGCCGTGGCGCATCGACGCCTCCTGTCGGTGTGGGTCGTCCGTCCAGCGGTCAGGTGCCGTCCGGACCGACGGTCGGCTGGTCCGCGTCGTCCTCGTCGAAGCCCGGTGCGACCGCCACGATGTCCGGACGCCCGAGGATCTCCTCCGGATCGGCACCGGCCAGCAGCGCCTCGGCCTTGCTGCGCTCCTGGCGCAGGAACCCGACCAGCGCCGCGCGGTCGTCGAGGTAGCGACGGCAGTCCAGCTCGAGCGTCATCGCGGTGCGGCCGCGGCCGACCGAGCCGATCCCGGCACGCTCGTCCTGGCCGAGCTGGTGCAGCAGCGCGCCGAGGGGGAGACGGCCGTGCCCGAGCGGTGCGTGGCTGTCCCGGGATCCTCCCCGATGGTCGGAGACGTGCAGGTGGGCGACCTGCTCACGCAGTGCCAGGTAGCTGCCGAGCAGATCCTCCCCGGCGACCCCGAGGTGGCTCGTGTCCAGCACGACGTGGTGGAAGGGCGCGAGGTGCTCGGCGGTCGTGTAACGGTGGAAGCGCACCGGCCGCTGCCCGATCGCGACCGGGTAGAGGTTCTCGACCCCGACCCGGGTGCCGTGTCGCGCAGCCTCGTCGTCGGCCTCGTCGAGCAGCCACCGGTGGAAAGCGCGCTGCCAGCGGTACGGGGGGTGCACGATCATCACGTCGGCCCCGACCGCGCCGGCGAGCTCCAGCGAGCGCCGGGCCTTGGCGACCGGCTCGGTCCCGAACACCCGTCGTGTCACCAGCAGGAACGGGCCGTGGACCGCGCTGATCGGCACCCCCTCGCGGTGCGCCGCGGCGGCGACCTGCTCGGGGTCCTGCGTCCCGACGTCCTGGGTGACCATGAGCTCGGCGCCGTCGTAGCCGGCCTCGGCCAGCACGGCCAGCGCCCAGTCCAGAGGCTGGGCGAACATCGGACCGGTCGAGGCGAGCAGGCGCATGCCACCACGCTACCTCGGCGTCCTCACCCGACGCGCAGCGCCGCCAGGAGGTGCTCGAGCGGTTCGCCGGCATCTGCCGCCACCTGCCGCGCGAGCAGGATCGTCATCCGGTCGAGGGTCACGGGCCGGTCGGGTACCTGGTAGGGCTCGGGGGTCGGGCCGGGCACGGGGTCCGGTTCGGGCGTGGGGTCCGGGTCGGGCGTGGGGTCCGGGTCGGGTTGGGGATCCGGGGCCGGGTCGGAGTCGGAGTCGGAGTC
>JBKHDS010000035.1:0-12241 GCA_046541215.1 Nitriliruptoraceae bacterium | reverse complement strand
ACGTCGAAGCCTCGGAGAAGCAGGCCAACTCGTGGGAGGAGCTCCCCCCGGAGATCCTCGAGACCTACGAGAAGCTCGGCATCCCCCAGGCCGAGCGTGAGCGGCTCATCGCCGGGGTCGCGGCCCAGTACGAGTCCACCGTGCTCTACCACAAGGTCCGGGAGGACCTCGAGGAGCAGGGTGTCATCTTCCTCGACACCGACGCGGGGCTGCAGGAGCACGAGGACATCTTCCGCGAGCACTTCGCGACCGTGATCCCGCCCAACGACAACAAGTTCGCCGCGCTGAACACGGCGGTGTGGTCGGGTGGGTCCTTCATCGTGATCCCCGAGGGCGTGAAGGTCGACATCCCGCTCCAGGCCTACTTCCGCATCAACAAGCAGAACATGGGCCAGTTCGAGCGCACCCTCATCATCGCCGAGCCCGGGTCCTACGTGCACTACGTCGAGGGCTGCACCGCGCCGATCTACTCCTCCGACTCGCTGCACTCCGCGGTGGTGGAGATCATCGTCAAGGAGGGCGCGCGGGTCCGGTACACGACCATCCAGAACTGGTCGAACAACGTCTACAACCTCGTGACCAAGCGGGCGGTGGCCGAGAAGAACGCCACCATGGAGTGGATCGACGGCAACATCGGCTCCAAGGTCACCATGAAGTACCCGGCCGTGTGGCTGACCGGTGAGGGTGCCAAGGGGGAGGTCCTGTCGGTCGCCTACGCCAACGACGGCCAGCACCAGGATGCCGGCGCGAAGATGGTCCACGCCGCGCCGTACACCACGTCCAACATCCTGTCCAAGTCGATCTCGAAGGGGCACGGGCGCACCAGCTACCGCGGCCTCGTCCAGATCAACGAGGGCGCGCACCACGCCCGCTCCGCGGTCAAGTGCGACGCGCTGATGCTGGACGACACCTCCCGGACCGACACCTACCCCTACATGGAGATCGAGCAGGAGGACGCCACGATCGA
Organism: Nitriliruptoraceae bacterium; assembly: GCA_046541215.1. Classification (GTDB taxonomy): domain Bacteria; phylum Actinomycetota; class Nitriliruptoria; order Nitriliruptorales; family Nitriliruptoraceae; genus T1Sed10-7. The sequence continues at coordinate 11,274 of JBKHDS010000035.1, read as the reverse complement.
GCACGAGGCCACGGTCTCGAAGGTCTCCGACGACCAGCTGTTCTACATGCAGTCGCGCGGGATCGACGAGGACGAGGCCACGGCCATGATCGTGCGCGGGTTCATCGAGCCCATCGCTCGTGAGCTGCCGATGGAGTACTCCGTCGAGCTGAACCGCCTGATCGCGCTCGAGATGGAAGGCGCCATCGGATGACCACCCTGACCAGCCTCACCGAGGCGGCGGTCACCGGACTCAGCCAGGCGGGCGCAGAGCCCGCCTGGCTGCTGGACCGGCGGCTCGCGGCCTACAAGCGCACCCTGGACCTCGCCTGGCCGGACAGCAACGCCGACGAGTTCTGGCGCTCCACCCCCTTCGCCCAGCGCCTGGACGTGGACCGCGTGCTGGTCACCGGGAGCGATGCCGACGCGCCGGCGTCGTTCACCGCCGAGCTCGATACCGAGGTCGCGCTCGTCCGGATCATCGACGGTTCGGTCGTCGAGGTGACCGTGCCGTCCTCGCTGCACGAGCAGGGTGTGGTCGTCGCCGACCTCGCCACCGCCGCCAGCGACCAGGCCGAGGCCGTCGAGGCTGCGCTCGGCACCCTGACCTCCTCCAACCCCGAGGGCACCGCCGCCGACGCCGACCGGACCATCACGGTCAACGACGCGGCGTGGACCGCGGGGGTGTTCATCGCGGTCCCCGCCGAGGTGGAGGTCGAGGCCCCGATCGTGGTCCAGATCCACGTCACCGAGCCCGGTGCCCACCAGCCCCGGCTGCTGGCCGTGCTCGGCCACCACGCGCGCGCCAGCATCTACCTCGAGCACACCTCCGCGGGCGCCCCCGACGCCCTGGTCAACGAGGTCGTCGAGGTCATCGCCCAGGACTCCTCCCACCTCGACCTCGTCTCCCTGCAGCGCTGGGAGCCGACGGTGGACCACCTCGCGCTCCAGAAGGTGCAGGCGCACCGCGACAGCGACATCCGGCCGCTGTCGGTCACCGTCGGTGGCCGCACGGTCCGGTTCCTGCCGGAGACCGACCTCGTCGGTCCGGGTGCCCAGGTCCGCCCGCGCGGGATCTACTTCGCCGACTCGGGGCAGTGGTTCGATCTGCAGCCCTACGTGCGTCACCTCGCGCCGCGTGCCAGCTCGGACGTGCTGTTCAAGGGGGCGCTGCAGGGCAGCAGCCGCACGGTCTTCCGAGGCAACGTCTTCGTGCATCGCGACGCGGTGGGCACCGCGACCGACGAGAACAACCGCTCGCTCATCCTCACCGAGGGCGCGCGGGCGGACGCGACCCCCTTCCTGGAGATCGAGTGCTCCGACATCGTCGCCGGCCACGGCTCCGCGACCGGGCAGATCGACGCGCTCCAGGTGTTCTACCTCACCTCCCGAGGCATCGCCCGTGAGGACGCGCTGCGCCTGATCGTGGCGGGCTTCTTCCGCGAGGTCATCGAGGGCGTGGCCCTCCCGGGCATCGAGGACACGGTCGTGGCCGAGATCGAGCGGCTCATCGAGGCCGCGGACCTGTCCACCTTCCAGATCAACGACGCGAGCCTGCAGGACCACCTCGATGAGTGACCCGCACGCCCACCTCTCCACGCTCGAGGAGGGGCAGCCGGTCCGCGTCGAGGTCGACGGCGTCCCGGTGTGCCTCGTCCGGCTCGGGGAGGCGGTCAAGGCGATCCACGACACCTGCTCCCACCGCCAGTGGTCGCTGGCCGACGGGGGCGAGCTGTGGGACAACGGGGTCGAGTGCTCCCTGCACGGCTCCGTCTTCGACCTGGACACCGGGCAGCCCTCCTCGCTCCCGGCGACGACGCCGGTGCCCACCTTCGCGGTCGCGGTGGACGGTGACGACGTCACCGTCGACGTCTCGACCGCTCTCAACGGCGCCCCCTTCCCGGCGCACTGACGACCTGCGGCCGCGCCGCACCACGATCCTCACACTGGAGTCCACCTCATGGCAGACCTCGAGATCCGCGACCTGAAGGTCGAGGCGGACGGCACGGAGATCCTCCGTGGTGTCGACCTCGACCTCGACAAGGGCCAGACCATCGCCCTGATGGGCCCCAACGGGTCCGGCAAGTCCACGCTGGCCTACGCCATCGCCGGCCATCCGGCCTACGAGGTGACCGGGGGGACGATCACCTGGCAGGGCACCGAGCTGAACGACCTCACCCCCGACGAGCGGGCCCGCCTCGGGGTGTTCCTGGCGATGCAGTACCCCGTCGAGGTTCCGGGCGTGTCGCTGACGAACTTCCTGCGCACCGCGGTCAACGCCGTGCGCGAGGAGGACGTACCGGTCCGCGAGTTCATGCGCTCCCTGCGCGAGGAGATGGCTGAGCTCGGCGTGGACGAGTCGTTCCTGCAGCGCTCGGTGAACGAGGGCTTCTCCGGGGGGGAGAAGAAGCGCTTCGAGATCCTGCAGGCGGCGCTGCTCACGCCGCAGCTCGCGGTGCTGGACGAGACCGACTCCGGCCTGGACGTGGACGCGCTGAAGACGGTGGCCGAGGGCGTCAACCGTCTGTCCGGCCCCGACCTCGGCACGCTGATCATCACCCACTACACCCGTATCCTGCGCTACATCCGGCCGGACGAGGTGCACGTGATGTTCGAGGGCCGGGTCGTGGCCTCGGGTGGACCGGAGCTCGCTGACGAGCTGGAGGCTGGCGGCTACGAGGGCATCCGCGCTGCCCATGGCGCCGGCGTCTGAGCCGCTCGCCCGACGGGAAGGCCCCCATGACCATCGACGTCGCCACCGTCCGCCGCCGGTTCCCGATCCTGGATCGGGAGCTCGGCGGTCGGCGGCTGGTCTACCTCGACTCGGCGGCGTCCTCGCTGACCCCCGAGCCGGTGCTCGAGGCGATGGACCGCTACTACCGCTGGTCGCGATCGAACGTCAACCGTGGCGTGTACCTGCTGGCGGAGGAAGCCACCGACCTCTACGAGGGCGCACGGGTCACGCTAGCCCGGCTGCTCGACACCGACCCGGCGGGTGTGGTGTTCACCAAGAACGCCACCGAGGCCTGCAACCTCGTGGCCTACGGCTACGTTCGCGCGCACCTCGGGCCGGACGACGTCCTGCTGTCGACGGTGATGGAGCACCACGCGAACCTCGTGCCCTTCACCCAGGCCGCCACCGCCGTCGGCGCCGAGGTCCGGCACGTCCCGTTGACCACGGACGGCCAGCTCGATCTCGACGCCGCCGCCGGGCTGCTCCGGGACGGGCGGGTGACCTTCGCGGCCTTCGTCCACGTCTCCAACGTCCTTGGCACCATCAACGACGTCACCCGCCTCACGCGCATGGTCAAGGACGCCAACCCGCGCGCGGTCGTCCACGTCGACGGCACCCAGGCCGTCCCGCACCTGCCGGTCAGCGTGGCCGACCTCGGGGTCGACAGCTACGCCGTCACCGGCCACAAGATGCTCGGACCCACCGGGATCGGCGCGCTGGCGGCCCGCCCGGAGATGCTGGAGCGGTTCGAGCCGTTCCTGACCGGCGGTGACATGATCCGCGACGTCACCCTCACCGGCGCCACCTGGAACGACATCCCACACCGCTTCGAGGCGGGCACGCCCATGATCGCCGAGGCCGCTGGGCTGGCCGCCGCCGTGGCGATGCTGGAGGAGCTCGACCTCGCCGCGGTGCGGGCCCACGAGCGGGAGGTGACCGCAGCCCTGCTGGACGCGCTGGAGGGTGTCGCGGGGGTGCGGATCCACGGACCGCGCGACGTGGATCTGCGCGGTGGTGCCGTCTCCTTCACGCTCGAGGGGGTGCACCCGCACGACGTCGGTGCGATGCTCGGCTCGAAGGGGGTGTGCGTCCGGGTCGGCCACCACTGCGCGAAGCCGCTCATGCGCGTGCTCGGGGTGAACGCGACCGTGCGAGCGAGCACCTACGTGTACAACGACGTGGACGACCTGCCGCCGCTCGTGGAGGGCCTGGAGGCCGCCGCCACGTTCTTCGCCCGCTGAGGAGCCGCCGATGTCGATGGAGGACCTGTACCAGGAGATCATCCTGGACCACTACCGCAAGCCGAAGAACCGAGCGAGCGAGCTCGTGGACGAGGCGGTCCACGTCCACCACTCCAACCCGCTGTGCGGGGATGAGATGGACCTGAGGATCCGGGTCGCCGACGACCACCTCGACGCGGTGGTCTTCGACGGTGAGGGTTGCTCCATCAGCCAGGCCTCCGCGTCGGCCATGACCGAGGCGGTCCGCGGTCGGGCGCTGTCGGACGTGCTCGACCTCGTCGAGGACTTCCGGCGCATGATGCATGGCGAGGACCCGGCGCGTCCCGACGACCTCGGCGACGGCGTCGCCTTCACCGGCGTGGCCAGGTTCCCCGTCCGCGTGAAGTGCGCCCTGCTGGGCTGGATGGCCCTGCGGGACGCGATCGAGACCTACGAGCGTGGCTCATCCGCCCACACCGTCACCCACGAGGAGTGACCGTGCACCCGACCGAGACCCCTGCCCACCTCGAGGACGACCAGATCCCCGAGTACGACACCCCGGACGGGCAGCCCCCCGCCGAGGACCGACCCCGCCAGCGGCACCCCTTCGAGGACCTGCCGCTGGAGGAGGACGGGATGCCCGCGCCGCAGGACCTGATGAACGGGCTGCGCGCCGTGGTCGACCCGGAGATCGGCTACAACATCGTCGACCTCGGGCTGGTCTACGAGGTCACCAAGCCCGAGCGCGGTTCCGTCCACGTGCTCATGACGCTGACCTCGATGGGCTGCCCGCTGACCGAGGTCATCCACCAGCAGTGCTCGGTGATCCTCGGGGCGATGCCGGGCGTCGATCACGTCGAGGTGGAGTTCACCTTCTCGCCGCCGTGGTCGACGGACATGATCGCGGACTACGTGCGCGAGGAGCTGCGGGCCATGGGCATGAACGTCTGACGCTCCCACACCTCCGGTGGCGCCGGTCGTGCCAGGCCGTACCCCTGCGCGAGACGGCAGCCGAGCCGCTCGAGCTCGAGCTGCTGCGCCGGGGTCTCGACGCCCTCGGCGACCACCCGCAGCCCGAACTCCTCCGCGAGGTTCAGGACGACGGCCACGACCCGGCTGGCGCGCGGATCGTGGGCGAGATCCGCGATGAAGGAGCGGTCGATCTTGAGCGCGCTGACCGGGAGCGCGCGCAGGTAGGCGAGCGAGGAGTAGCCCGTCCCGAAGTCGTCGATCGCGACCCCCACGCCCAGGTCGCGGACGCGCCTGAGGGCCCGGCGGCTGGCGTCGGGCTCCCGCATCAGCGCGCTCTCGGTCAGCTCGAGCTCGAGCCGTGACGGCTCCAGGCCGGTGCGCTCGAGCACACCGCTGAGGTCGTCCACGAGCAGCGGGTCCAGCAGCTGCTGCACGGACAGGTTCACGGCCATCCGCCGCGTTCGGTTCGTGGGGTCCTCGGCGTCCCAGGCCCGCAGCTGTGCCACCGCCCGGTGCAGCACGGCCCGACCGATCGGGACGATGAAGGCATGCTCCTCGGCGAGCGGGATGAACCGGCCCGGGTCGATCCGTCCCCGCGCGGGGTGCTCCCACCGGGCGAGGGCCTCGAAGGCCACGTACCGCCCGGTGGCGAGCTCGAGGACCGGCTGGTAGTGGATCGTCAGCTCGTCGCGCTCCTCCATCCCCTCGAGTTCCCGGGTCAGCTCGGCCTCCTCGACGAGGCTGCGGCGGACCTCGTCATCGAGGGTGACGACGCGCTGCCGGCCACGGGCCTTGGCCTGGTACATCGCCGCGTCCGCGTCGCGCAGCAGCACCTCAGCGCGGTCCCCGGGACCGGCCACGACCAGTCCGGCGCTGGCGGTGACGCGGTGGGCGCGTCCCCGAAGATCGACCGGCTCCTCGAGGTCGGCGAGCAGCCGCTCAGCGACCTCGACCGCCTGCTGCTCGTCGGCGACGTCCTCGAGCACGACGACGAACTCGTCCCCCCCGAACCGACCCACGGTGTCCCCGGCGCGCACCAGGTGGCGCAGGCGAGCCGCGTAGGCGCGGAGCAGGTCGTCGCCGGCCGCGTGCCCGAGGGAGTCGTTCACCACCTTGAAGCGGTCGAGATCGAGGAACAGCAGGGCCACGGCGTGGTCGTTGCGATCGCACCGGTCGAGGGCGTGCTGGAGGCGGTCGAGCAGCAGCGGCCGGTTCGCGAGCCCGGTGAGGGGATCGTGGACGGCCTGGTAGCTCAGCGCCGCCTCCGCGGCCTTGCGCTCGGTGATGTCGTGTCCGATCACGACCACACCACCGAAGGCCGGCTCGTCGGTGAGGTCGATCGCGCTGGCCTGCAGCCAGCGCCAGGTGCCGTCCTGGTGGCGCAGGCGCAGGTCCGGCAGCTCCACGGCGGTCCCGGCCGACGCCCGCGCCTGCTCGAACTCCAGCAGTGCCAGCCGCCAGTCGTGGGGGTGGACGTGGTCGACGGGCGCGGACCGGTGGGCGTCCTCGAGCGCCCAGCCGAGCAGGGAGGCGGCCGAGGGGGAGATGTCCAGGAAGCGACCGTCCGGCCCGATCGTGACGACCAGGTCGGAGGAGTGGCTGGCGAGGAGCCGGTAGCGGCGCTCGCTGGCGGCGAGCTGCTCGTGGGCACGCCGTCGCTGCAGCGCGCCACAGACGGCGTCGGCCACGACCTCCAGCAGGACCAGCTCACCTCGGCTCCAGCGCCGCTCGGCTCGGACGGCGTCGAACCCCATGAAGCCGAGCAGTTCGCCCTGGGCCACCATCGGTGTCACGACCAGCGAGCGGATGTCCTGGGCCTGGAGCACCTCCCGGTCGGGCCGGGAGCGGGGCAGGTCCTCCACCCGGGGGATGTAGACGGTGTCGCGTGCCTCCAGGGAGGCGAGCCAGGGTTCGATGGTCTCGAAGGGGACCGCCTGGAGCCTCTCACGCTGAGGGGTGATGCCCGCACCGCACCACTCGTGGGTGTTGACGAGCACGGCCCCCGTCGGCCGGTGCACGACCTCGAAGGCGTAGGCGCGGTCGACCCCGGCGATCTGCCCGAGCCGTGCCACGACCTGTTCGAGGCCCACATCCAGGGCGGCGTTGTCGAAGGCCGCGGAGCTCTGCAGCAGCGTCGGGAGCTCCTCGAGGAGCGCGAAGAACTGGCCGTCACCGGCAACGGCGTCGTTCCCGGCCATCAGCAGGGGTCCCGTTCGTCGGCGTGAGGGCACGAACGCTAGCGTTGCGACCCGTGCGGAGCGGTGCACCGGCGGTTCGCACGGTTCCCACCGAGCGCCGCGCGCTGGCTGGCGACCCGCACCACACTCGCGCGCTCGCAGGCGCGCCACCGCACCAGCGCCCGCACGTGCGTCCGAGCCTGCGCGGCTCGGACCTGCCAGCGCCCGTACCCCGTGCCGTCCCCTCGCACCCGAGGAGCCCGTCGTGCCCATCCCCGTCGTCGACCGCCGCGCACCGCTCAGCCACGAGGAGATCGCCCGCTACTCCCGCCACCTCATCATCCCCGACGTCGGGATCGAGGGGCAGGAGCGGCTGAAGGCGGCCAAGGTGCTGCTGGTGGGCACCGGCGGCCTCGGCTCCCCCCTCGCCCTCTACCTCGCCGCTGCCGGCGTCGGCACGCTCGGGCTGGTCGACGACGACGTCGTCGATGCCTCCAACCTGCAGCGCCAGATCATCCATGGCACCTCCGATCTGGGCACCCACAAGGTGGCGTCCGCGCGTGCGTCCATCCGGGAGGTCAACCCCCACGTCGAGGTGGTGGAGCACCGGACCTTCCTGACCTCCGAGAACGCGCTGGAGATCATCGGCGGGTACGACCTGGTCATCGACGGCACGGACAACTTCCCGACCCGCTACCTCGTCAACGATGCCTGCGTGCTGCTGGGCAAGCCGAACGTGTACGGCTCGATCTTCCGGTTCGAGGGGCAGCTGAGCGTCTTCTACGCCGAGGAGGGGCCGTGCTACCGGTGCATGTTCCCCGAGCCCCCGCCACCGGGGATGGTCCCCAACTGCGCCGAGGGCGGCGTGCTCGGCATCATGGCCGGCCACATCGGCACGGCCCAGGGGATCGAGGGGATCAAGCTGCTCACCGGGATCGGGGAGCCGATGATCGGCCGCCTCGGCCTGTACGACGCACTCGCCCAGGAGTGGACCTACGTGCGGGTCCGCAAGGACCCGTCCTGCCCGGTCTGTTCCGAGGAACCGACGGTCACCGAGCTGATCGACTACGAGGCGTTCTGCGGCGTGCCCTCCCACGACCGGGCGGTCGAGGACGAGCGCTCCCTGGTGGACCTGGAGATCCTGCCGAGCGAGTACGTGGAGCTGGCGGCCACGCCCGACGTGGTCCTGCTGGACGTGAGGGAGCCCCACGAGTACGAGATCAACCGCATCCCGGGAGCGGTCCTGATCCCCAAGGACACCCTGCCGGGGCGGCTGGCCGAGCTCGATCCGTCCAAGGAGTACGTCGTGCACTGCCGCTCGGGGGTCCGCTCGCTGGAGTCCACCGAGCTGCTGCGCGGCGCCGGGTTCAAGGCCCGCTCGATGCGCGGGGGCATCAACGCCTACAGCCGGCAGGTCGACCCGAGCATCCCGGTGTACTGACCCGCCCGCGCCGCCGCGCGGCTCGCGGTCGCCCCCGGTTGGCCGCAAAGGGCGTCGTCAGGGCCTCAGCTGGCCGAGCAGTTCGCTGAGGCGGCCGGACACCCGGCCGTTGAGCACGTCGACCAGCAGGTCGATCCACCGCAGCGGTGGCCGACCCTCACCCAGCAGGCTGATGGCCCGCAGAGGCGCCTCCTCGAGGACCGAGGCGAACATGCGGCGCATGGACTCATCGTCGGCGGGGACCTCCTTCTCGACCTGTCGGCGGGCCATCGCCAGCACCGCCTTGCGGACCTGGGCGCCCATCGTCGTGGTCGCGAGGTCCGCGACCGGGGTGTTCCGGGTGAAGGGCTGCACCGGATCGGGGTCCGGTACCGGGTGCCCGAGCAGCGCCTCGAGCTCCTCGAGGGTGGGGACCAGCCCCGCCGGGACGGTGCCCGGGGTGAGGTGATCGCCGGGGTCCACCTCGATCGTGATGCGCGCGGCCAGGTCCACCGAGGACCGGCCCACCCGGACCTCGTAGGTACCGGCCTCCACCTTCCAGGAGCCGTCCGCGACGTCGTAGACCCGGAAGGCCACGTGGTCGAGGGCGAGGGTGACCCGCTGCTCCTCGCCTGCGTCGAGGTGGACCTTCGCGAAGGCGGCGAGCTCCTGGGCGGGCCGCCACACCACCGACCCCACCTTGCTGAGGTAGACCTGCACGACCTCGCTGCCGGGGCGCCCCCCGGTGTTGCGCGCGGTGACGTGGACCTCGCGGTCGGTCTCGGCGCCGGTCACCTCGACGTCGGAGAGCTCGATGGTCGTGTAGCCGAGCCCGTGGCCGAAGGGGAAGGCCGCGGGCACCCCGGCGGTCGTGTGGAAGCGGTAGCCCACCAGCAGCCCCTCGCGGTGCACCACCTGCTTCGGATGGGCCGCGAACCCGGTGTGCGCCGGGAGGTCCGCGACGGCGACGGGGAAGGACTCCGCCAGCCGACCGCCCGGCTCGACCGCGCCGGTGAGCACGTCCGCCAGGGCCGAGCCGCCGGCCTGTCCGCCGAGGTAGGCCTCGACGATCGCGGCGGCCCGGTCCGCCCAGGGCAGGACCACCGGCGCGCCGTTGAGCAGGACCACGACGGTCGGGGTGCCGGTGGCGAGCACCGCCTCGATGAGCCGGGTGTGTCCGGGGGGCAGCGCCAGGTGCTCGCGGTCGAAGCCCTCGGACTCGTAGCTGCCGGGCAGCCCGGCGACCACCACGGCCACCTCAGCGGCGGTGGCGGCCGCCACCGCCTCGGCGACCAGGTGGTCGCTGGTCGCTCCGGTGGCCGGGTCGTAGCCGGCGGCGTAGGCCACCTCGGTATCGGGCAGCGCGGCCGGCAGCGCGGTGCGCAGATCATCCAGCCGGGTCGGGGTCACCTGGGAGCTCCCGGCGCCCTGGAACCGCGGTCGTGCCGCGAAGGCCCCGACCAGCGCCAGGCGCGCCGGCGCCGCACCCCCCGCGGCCACCAGCGGCAGGGTCTGGTCGTTGGTCAGCAGGACGGTGCCCGCTGCCGCCACCCGACGGGCCAGGGCGTGGTGGGCATCGGCGTCGTAGGTCGCGTCCGGGTCGCGGTTCGCGCCGGCCCGGATCAGCAGCTCGACCACGCGCACCGCGCAGGCGTCGACGGCGTCCTCATCGAGCCGCCCCTCCGCCACGGCCTGCAGCACCTCGTCGTCGAAGGCCTTGCCGCTGCCGGGCATCTCCAGGTCGCAGCCAGCCTCGGTCGCGGCGACCCGGTCGTTCATCCCGCCCCAGTCGGTCATGACCAGCCCGTCGAAGCCCCACTGATCCCGCAGGACGTCGGTGAGCAGCCAGCGGTGATCGGAGCAGTAGGTGCCGTTGAGGCGGTTGTAGGCGCTCATCACCGTCCAGGGCCGGCCCTCGCGGACCGCTAGCTCGAAGCCGGTCAGCTCCAGCTCACGCAGGGTGCGCTCGTCCACGATCGTGTCCACCACCATCCGGAACGTCTCCTGGTGGTTGGCCGCGAGGTGCTTGAGGCAGGCGCCGACGCCCTCGGACTGGATGCCCCGGACCAGGGAACCGGCGAGCCGGCCGGCCAGGACCGGGTCCTCGCTGAGGTACTCGAAGTTGCGCCCACCGGCGGGGTGGCGCTTGAGGTTCAGGCCCGGGCCGAGCAGCACCGAGACCTGCTCGGCTCGGGCCTCGCGACCGAGCGCGGCCCCGACCTCGCGCACCAGCGCCACGTCCCAGGTCGCGCCGAGGGTCACCGCCGTCGGGAAGCAGGTCGCCGGGACCGCCCCCGCCAGCCCGAGCTGGTCGCCGCCGGTCGTCTGCTTGCGCAGCCCGTGGGGCCCATCGGCCACCATGATCGGGGCGAGCCCCGCGCTCGGGACACCCTCCAGGTGCCACTTGTCCGCTCCGGAGAGCAGCCGGACCTTGGTGGGCAGGTCGAGGGTGGCGACGATGCGCTCGGCGTCGGTCATGCGGCTTCCTGTCGGGGGAGGGTGGACACCTCGTCGCCGAGGTGGAGGACACCGGAGGTCAGCACCCGCGCCGTGATCCCCCCGTGGCCGCGCATCGCCTGGAACCCGCCGGGACCGAGCGCCTCCTCCATCCGCGAGCACGGATGGCACCAGCCGGAGCCCTCCAGCTCGACCTCGCCGATCCGGAAGCGACGGTCCCTGAGGCTCGCGAGGTTGATGCCGGCCACCACGAGGTTGCGGCGCAGCAGCCCGGCGTCGACCTCCGGCCGGTCGAGCAAGGCGGCGACGACCGGC
>JBKHDS010000034.1:0-12257 GCA_046541215.1 Nitriliruptoraceae bacterium | reverse complement strand
CCGGGCGAGCGGTGCGGACGTCTACGTCACCGGCGATCTGCGCCACCACGTCACGCTCGACGCCCTGACGATGGGGTTCGCCCTCATCGATGCCGGTCACCACGCCACCGAGATGGCAGCCATGCCGGCCTTCCGTCAGCGGCTCGAGCGATCGGCTCGGGCCGAAGGACTCCGGGCGCCGGTGGTAGCGTCCGAGGTCCCGACCGTCCCCTGGAGGTGAGCGTGGCCGACCCGACGAGCGAGGAGCTCGAGCTCCTGCTCGAGCTCCAGGCCACCGATCATCGGGTGCGGAAGACCCGGCACCAGCTCGAGGAGCTCCCTGAGCAGCAACTGCTCGAGGAGGCGCTCGCCCGCGTCGGCACCCTGGAACGCGAGCACGACGACGTGCGGCTCGAGCTCGAGCGGGCCACCGCCCGGCAGCGACAGCTCGAGCGCGAGGTCGAGATCCTGACCGAACGCCGGGACGCGGAGCGTGCCCGCCTGTACGACGGCTCCGTCGGCAACGCGCGGGAGATGAAGGCCGTCGAGGCGGAGATCGAGACGACCCTGCGCCGCATCGACGAGCACGAGGAGCTCCTGCTCGAGGTGCTCGAGCAGGTCGAGGGGCTGGCGACACGGGCCGCCGACCTCGCTACCGCCGGTGAGCAGGTCCGCTCGCGCGCCACGGAGCTCGAGCACGAGCGCGACGAGGCAGCGAAGCACCTGCTCGCCGAGCTCGGCGAGCTCGAGGCCGATCGTGCGCGCCGTGCCGCCCAGCTGCCCGATGACCTGCTCGCCCGGTACGAGGCGGCAGCCGAGCGCGCCGGTGGGACCGGGGTCGGCAAGCTCATCGACAACGCCTGCACCGCCTGTCGGCTGACCATGTCCCGGGCCGACGTCGGGGAGCTGCTCGCCGGTCCGCCGCTGACCACCTGCCCGCAGTGCCGCCGGTTGCTGGTGGTGCCGGCGTGACACGCGTGCACGGCCCTGACGGGCGGGTCTGGGAGGTGCGGCGCCGGCCCGAGCGCCCCGGTCCGGTCGGCTACCTCGGCATCGGGCCCTGGCTCGTCGAAGCCACCACGACCGGGGAGCGGCGGCGGTGGCGCAGCCCGAACCTCGCCGGCTCCGGCCGGCTCCGCGACGACGTGGCGCTGGCCCTGCGCACCGGCGCCGACGGTCCGGCGGGCGAGGTGGCGATGCCCGCCGACGGCGCGGAGGCGGGTGCCGGCTGAGCGTGCGCCCACGCAGCGAGGACCCGTCGCGGCCCGAGGAGGGTCAGGACACCTCGCCGTCGGCGGAGCGGACCTTGTCGAGCCCGGCCACCTTCGCCAGCTCCTTGGCCCGGTCGGCCGCACGCAGCACCGCGACCTCGTCCTCGCCGTCGTCGGGGTAGCGGGCGAGCCCGTAGGCCGCGTGCACCTCGAAACGGTCGCCGTCGGGCAGGACGACCTGCTCGTCGTGCAGGCGGTTGATGATCCCGTCCACCACCGCGCGGCTGCGGCGCTGCTCGTCACCGATCAGGGCGACGGCCATCTCGTCGCTGCCGAGCCGGGAGGCCAGCACGTCGGTGCCCGCCTCACGACGCAGGACGTGTGCGAGCGCCCGCATCGCCTCGGTGCCGGTGGGGTGCCCGTAGCGCTCGTTGAGCGCCCGCATCCCCCGGATGTCGGCGACCAGGATCGTGAAAGGCTGCCCGGCGGCGCGCAGCTGCGCGAGCTCGGCGTAGAAGGCGCGGACGTTGAGCAGGCCGGTGATCGGATCCTCGACGACGGCACGTCGCATCGCGGTGCCACGCTGCCGCTCGGTGAGCTGCACGGCCATCCCGACCGCGGCGAGGCCCGGCAGGACCAGGCTCCGGACCAGCACCCCCGGCAGCTGCGCCGTCCCGATCCCCAGCCACAGGTCCACGCCGAGGTGGCTGACCGCAGCCAGCACGCTGATCACGAGCGGGGAACGGCGCCCTCCGGCGAGCCCCGCGACGACCACGAGTGGCGCGCTCGCCCACGCCATCGTCGCATCCCGCAGGGCGAGGTGGAGCGTGAGGACCAGCACGAGCAGCGTCCCGAGCACGACGAACCGCACCGGACGGCGCTCCAGCGGCGAGGCGACGCTGAGCAGCAGCTCCCGGGTGCGGGAGGACAGGGTTGGGCGGGACACGGACGGCAGCTCCTTCAGCCGGTCGATCGGCCGAGCAGGGCGGCGAGGAAGCGGACGACCTCGGCAGGGTCCTTCAGCCTCCGGTCGGCGACCGAGGGGCGCGGTTCCTCGCTCACCAGGATGCCCTGTCCGCCGAGCTCCTGCGCGACCACGAAGGCGTCCTCGTCGGTCACGTCATCACCGACCATCAACGGCCGCAGCGACGGCGTCGTCGCGTGGATGCGGCGCAGCGCGGCGCCCTTGTCCGCGCCGGTGGGGCGCAGCTCGGCGACCGCTTTGCCGTGCAGCACCTCGAAGCCCGGAGGGTCGGTCCGGCGGCGCTCGAGCAACGCCTCGACGCGGGGCAGGAGCGCGCTGACGGCGTCCGGGGCCGCCAGCCGGTGGTGGACCGCCAGGGAGGCCTGCTTGCGTTCGAGCAGCCAGCCCGGCTCGCTGCCGACCAGCGCCTCGAGCTCCGCCTCGACGGCGTCGAGGGTGGCCAGCACGGTGCTGGGGTCGATGAGGGGCGCGGCGGTGCCGTCCGAGAGCTCCAGCTCGGTCCCGTGGCCACCGGCGTAGCTGAGCGGGAGGTCCTGCAGACGGCGTCGGACGTCCGCGATCGGCCGGCCCGACACCACCGCGACGGGGGTCCGCGCCATCAGCGCCGTGATCGCGTCGAGCACGCCGGGGGCCGGCTGGGCGAGATCCGGACGGTCGACGATCGGCGCGAGGGTGCCGTCGAAGTCGAGCACGACGAGCCAGGCCGCCACGGGCTGCACCTCACGAGCGAGCTGGTCGGGGTCGACACGGTCCGGCGAGCGGGTCGCGCTCACGGGCCGGTGACCCCGGAGGCGATCTGGCCGAGCTCCGCCTCGACCCAGCGGTACACGTCACCTTCCCGGACCACCTCGGCCATGCGTGCCAGCCGGCCGCGCCGGTCGTCGTGGTCGAGCTCCAGCGCCCACTCCATGAGGTAGCTCTGGCCCTCGACGTCGAAGGGGTTGGTGCGGACGGCGTCGTCGTCGAACTCCATCGCGGTGCCGCAGAACTCGCTGAGCAGCAGCGCACCGGCACCGTCGGCGGCCGCCTGGACCGTGACGAACTCCTTGGCCACCAGGTTCATGCCGTCCTTGAGCGGCGTCACGCACATCACGTCGGCGAGCCGGTAGTAGGCGGCCAGCGCGGAGCGGGGCACACCTCGGTAGAGGTAGTGGACCGGGACGTCCTTGCCGGGCTCGGTGAAGCGTCCGTTGATACGCCCCACCTCGGTCTCGACCGAGGTCCGCAGGCGCTGGTACTCCTCGACGTCGTCGCGGGAGGGGACGGCGATCTGCACGAAGGTGAAGCTGCCCACCAGGTCGGGCCGACGCTCGAGCAGCAGCTCGATCGACTGCAGGCGGTGCCGGATGCCCTTGGTGTAGTCCAGTCGGTCCACCCCGAGCAGTACCTGCCGGCCAGCGAACTGCGTCCGCAGGTCGGCGAGTTCGCGCTCGGTCTCCTCGGCGGTAGCCAGGGCGCCGAACTCCTCGACGTCGATCGAGATCGGGTGTGCCACGACCTTGACCTGCCGGCCGTCGGGGAGCACGAGCGTGTCCCCGAGGGCGGTCACCCCCGGGGAGAGCTGGTGGACGGAGCGGATGAAGTTGTCCCGGTACACCCGGGTGTGGAACCCGATCGCGTCCGCGGCCAGCAGTCCGTGCAGGATGTGGTCGCGCCACGGCAGCCGGGCGAACAGCTCCGGCGGCGGGAACGGGGTGTGTAGGAAGAACCCGATGGGCGAGTTGGGCGAGGCCGCGCGGACCAGCTCCGGTTGCAGCATCAGGTGGTAGTCCTGGATCCACACGAGCGGCGGAACCTCGACGTCGGTGACCACCTCGGCGACCGATCGGGCGACGAGTCGGTTCACCTCCTCGTAGGTGCGCCACCAGCCGCGGTCGATGACCGGTTCGACCACCAGGTCGTGGAACAACGGCCACAGGGTCCGGTTCGCGAAGCCGTGGTAGTAGCCCTGCACCTGCTCGTCGCTGAGGGAGACCGGGTGCAGGTCGCAGTTGAGGCCGTCGACCCGCCGCGGTACCCCCTCCGGGTCGTCGTCCCACCCGATCCAGGCGCCCCCGACCTGCTCGATCACGGGCCGCAGCGCGGTCACGAGCCCGCCGGAGGATGGGTGCCAGCCATCCTCGCCGCGGGAGACGGGCAGACGGTTGGCGACGATCACGAGCGGACGGTCGGGCAACGGCACGGGGTACTCCTCGTCGGTTCCCGAGACTACAGACCTCGGCGCTGGCCGCCGGGGGTGGTGCCGGTCAGGTGTCCCCGGCCACCCGGATCGGCGCGTCGAGGGTCGCGCTGATGTGTGCCTGGAGCCGCTCCTGCACGGCGGCCGTGACCGGGCCCGGTGTGGTCAGGTCGCGGCTGGCATCATCCGGCAGCAGCACCCGGTGCACCGGCAGGCCCGGTCGGGTCGCGGAGACCACGAACAGCTCGTCCGCTTCGGCGAGCTCCGCCAGGGTCGGCAGGCCCGGGGTCACCTCGACCACCTCCCGCAGCACGTGGACGGTGACCGAGTCCAGGATCGGCAGCCGGCCCGGGTCGGGGGTGGTGCAGCGCCCGTCCCGGACCAGGACCAGCGCGCCGGTCGGGAGCTCCAGGACCCGGTCCGCGTCGACCACCAGGGCGTCATCGGCACCCCGAGCACGGGCCTGCCGGACCGCCCACTGGTTGGCGGCGTAGGACAGGGTCTTCACGCCGGACAGCGCGGTGCGCCACGGCATCTCGACCACGCCGAGGGTGAGGCTCGGCGGCCAGGCGACCGGGCCGATGAGGCCCCGGACCGTCCCGCCCCGGGTCACGATCACCCGCACCGACCCGTCCTGCGCCCCGTACGCCGCGAGCAGATCGGCGAGGCAGGTCCGCACCCGGGCGGTGTCCAGGTCGAGGTCGAGCGCATCAGCCGATCGCTGCAGCCGATCGAGGTGCCGCCGGCGGGCGTGCGTGCGGCCCTGCCGGACGAGCATCGCCTCGAACACCGCGTCACCCCGCAGCACGCCGTCGTCGGCGAGCGGGAGGGTGGCCTCGGCCAGGGGGACGACGTCGCCGTCCATCCAGGCCAGCGCGGGAGCGGTGGCTGACTGCATGGCGGCAGCCTGCCACAGCCGGTGCGCCCACGGCCAACCAGCCGCACCGCCCGGCTCGTCGGGGACCGCGATGACCGTCGCGGTGCGCTCGTCGTCTAGCGTCCCGCCCCGGGGAGACGTCGTCGAGGTCCACCGGAGAGGCCATGTCGTTCGGGCAGGACAGCGCCATCGGGACCGAGCAGGCGACCGATGTGGTGCTCCTCGAGGGGCTACGAGCGCTCGGGGACGGGCTCGCGTTCAACCGCCACCTCGGTGCGCGCGTGCACGAGCTCACCCCCGGACGCGCGGTGTGCGTGCTGGACGAGAGCGGCGAGCTCAGCAACCACCTCGGCGGGATCCACGCCGTCGCTGAGCTCGCCCCGGTCGAGCTCGCCGGCGCGCTGGCCGCCACGAGCCGGCTCACCGTCCTGCTCGAGCGCGGGTACGTGCCGGTCGTCGGTGAGCTGACCGCGCGCTACCTGGCCCCGGGGCGGGGCCGCCTCACGGCCCGAGCCGAGGTCGGGCCGGAGGTGGTCGAGCCGGCCTTGGCGGCGCTCGCGGCCGGGCAGAAGCCACGCACCGAGGTGGTGGTCCATGCCCACGCTGCGGACGGCGAGCCGGTGGTGGAGGCGCGGTTGACCGTGGTGTTCGTCCCGGCCGGGACCAGTGGCACGGCCCCGGCAGAGACGTCGCGTGCGTCCTGACGTACCCTCGTCGGCGCTGGGGGAGTCCGCCGGGCGGCCGCGCTGGCACCGGGGCGACCCGATGCCGGTGAGGAAAGTCCGGACTCCACAGGGCAGGGTGCTGGGTAACTCCCAGGCGTGGTGACACGCGGAAAGCGCAACAGAGAGCAGACCGCCGCCGGGCGACGTCCCGGCGGTGAGGGTGAAACGGTGAGGTAAGAGCTCACCAGCACGGCGGGTGACCGTCGTGGCTAGGCATGCCCCACCCGGAGCAAGGCCACGCAGGGACCTCGGCGGCCCGTCGGATGGTCCCGGGTAGGCCGCACGAGGCGTCGGGTGACCGGCGTCCCAGAGAGATGGTCGCCACCCGCGGGCCGGGCACGGCCCGCGGGCACAGGATCCGGCTTACAGGCGGGCTCCCCCAGCACCACGACGCGCACCGCCCGGAAGCGGCGGCGGTGCTCAGCCAGTCGCGCGCGGGCGGACGCGCAGCAGCACCCGCTCGCTTCGGATCTGCGCCTCGTCGTAGTCGCGTCCGAAGTAGCGCTGCGCGCACGCGTCGATGTGGGCGCGCGCCTGCGGGCCCCGGATCGTCTCGATGACCTCGCCGCGGACCTCGACGTAGCGGTAGGGGTTGTCGTGCTGCCAGATGCACACCGTGACCCGCGGGTCCCGTTCGATGTTGCGCATCTTCTGCCGGTGAGCCTCGGTGTTGAGCACCAGGCACTCGTCGTCGTGGTCGATCCACATCACCTGGGTTGCGGGGTGCCCGTCGGCGAGCAGCGTGGTCAGGGTCGCGAAGTTGCGGCCGGAGGCGAGCTCGCGGACCTCGGGGGACAGGGGCATCACGTCTCCTGGCTGGCGGCGTCCCGGGCACCCTACTGACGCCACGTCCGGCGCCTCTGGCGCCGACCGACCGGACGCCCGCCACCGCTACCGTCGTCACCTCGCGCCGTCCCCGGAGGCCCACATGCCCGGCTACGCCGTCGCCCTCCTCGGTGGGGAGCACCTCGCCGCCCCGCTCGCCGAGCGCACCGGACTGACCGTGGTCGCGACCACTCCCACCGACCACCTCTCGGTCGCGGCCGAGCTCGGCGGGAGCGCGGAGCTCGTCATCGGGCTGGCCGCCGTGCCGTGGCCGACCGAGGTCGAGCTGCACGCGGAGGGCTCGGCCACCCTGCCGGCCTACACCGGCGTGGTGTCCTGGCACGCGCTGCCCGCGCTGGCGGAGCTGCTCGCAGCCTCCGTGGCTCCCGGCGCCCGCCGGGGGGCACACGTGCTCCTGACAGCACCCGATCCCGGTCCGGACACCGAGCCGGGGGACGTACTGTTCCTCCGTGAGGTCGCGGAGGCGGTCGCCGCCCGTGTCCAGCTCCCGTCGCGCTCGGTGGCCTGGCGCGGGACGACGCGCGCCCCGACGGCCGTCGACGCGCTCCGCTCGCTGGTGGAGGCGCACGGGCAGCGCGACATCGTCGAGTGCCCGGTCGCGCCCTTCACGCCAGCGGACCGTGAACTGGACGAGGTCGCGCGCGAGCTCGGCTGCCGGCTGACCAGCATCGACCTGGGGCGCGCCGCGCTCCTGGACCTGCTCGCCGAGGTCGTCGGCACCGTCCTCGGGTACGAGGAGGACGGCGACGACACCCTCGCCGACCTGCTGGACGAGCCGGACGACGCCGTTCCCGGCCCTGCCCCGTCCGACGCGGCCGCCGACGACCCCGACCAGCGACCGTGAGCCGACCCCGCGTCGCGGTCATCGGGTCCGGCCTGACCGCCCTGCTGGTAGTCCACCACCTCGATGCGGACGTCGAGGTGGTGCCGGTCCCCGCCGCGGTGGACGGGAGCGACCCGGTGCGCGCCGACGGGCCGCTCGACCTGCCGGCGCGCTTCGACGCCGAGGCGGCACGGCTCGCGACCGAAGGGTGCGCGGCCCTCGGGCTCGGTTCGGCGGCGGCATGGTGGCAGCCCACCGGTCCCGTCCGCGTGTGGATCGACGACCACCTCCGCACGGTCCCGGCCGGTCCGTTGACGACGCTGCCGCTCCCGCTCAGCGGTGTCGTGACCAGCCGGGTCCTCAGCCCCCTCGGGCTCGCGACCCTGGCGACCGGTGCGCTCCGGTGCCGCCGCCACGTGGCGCCCGGCGACCGCAGCGCCGCCGACCTGGTCGACACCTGCTTCGGGGTCGAGGTGCGCGAGCGCCTCGTGGCGCCCTACCTCGCCGCGACGGCGGGGGGTACCCCGGAGGAGCTCTCCGCCGCGTGCGAGCTGCCGGAGCTGTGGGCCGAACGACACCGCGCCCCAGCCACGCTGCGTCCCGCAACGGCGCCGACCGTGCTCGCGGCCTGCGGCGTGCTCGAGGTCCCCAGGGGGTGGGCGGCTCTGGTGCACGGGCTGCGCGAGGGCATCGAGCCAGGACGCTGGACCCCGCCAGCGGTGTCCATCGGTCACGATGCCCACGGACCCGTGGTGCACCTGCCCGGTCGGGACCTCGAGGTCGATGCGGTCGTGGTCACCACCTCGGCGCACGAGGCGGTGCGGCTGCTCGCCGAGGCCTACCCCGGCGTCGCCCGGGAACTGCACGGCATCACGCACCGGACGCTGGTCGAGGTCACGCTCGACCACGAGGCTGCCTCGGTGCCGCCCGGTGCCGAGCGGGGCGTGCTGCTCGTCCCACCACGCGAGGGACGCCACACCGCCTGGCTGGATCACCACACCGGTGAGGCCGGTGGGCCGGCCCCCGGGACGGTCCGAAGCCGTGCCATCCTGCG
Organism: Nitriliruptoraceae bacterium; assembly: GCA_046541215.1. GTDB lineage: Bacteria > Actinomycetota > Nitriliruptoria > Nitriliruptorales > Nitriliruptoraceae > T1Sed10-7. The sequence goes on along the minus strand of JBKHDS010000034.1, from coordinate 3,578 downwards.
ACCGGACGTCGCGGCGACGGTGACGGCCGAGAGCGACGACGAGCACCTCCTGCACGTGGTCGATGCGGAGGTGCGGCGAGCGCTTCGGATCCGCCGGCCGGCCCCGCGCCGATCGGTGCGTCGCTGGGTCGTTCCGCTGCGCACCGTGGGTCACCAGGCTCGGCTCGATCGGCTCGTTCACCAGCTCGACCAGGTCCCCGCCGGGGTCCACCTCGGCGGTCCGGCGCTGCGCGGGCTCGGCGGGGCGGCGCGGGTCCACGACGCCCGGCGGCTCGCGCACGAGGTTCGCTGGCAGCTCGAGCACCGGCCGCGGCGAGCGGAACGTGACCGGGCCGACACGCCCTGAGGCACCGCCGGTCGTCGCGGCGAGCCGAGGTGCACCCAGGACGGCACCGGGCAGGAGACGAGAGGGGCGTGCCCCTCCACAGCGGGGCGTCGCGCAGGGTCTGGCACGGTGCGGGACGCGGGGGCTCGCTCAGCGCTCGCCCACGGGCTCGAGCAGTTCCGGACCGTCGTTGCGGACGTTGTTGACACCGGTCCCGATCGGGGTGGCCTGCAGTCGGGGCGCGTCGAGCGCGGCGACGGTCTCGAGCAGGTGCGGGGCGTCCTCGGCCTCGGCGTGCGCCCAGTCGTCCCACAGGCGCTCCGGCAGGATCACCGGCATGCGGTGGTGCAGGTCGGCCATCGCTCCGCGCGCCTCGGTGGTGACGATCGCGGTGCTGAACACCGGCTCCCGGTCGGGATCCTCCGGGTCCCGCCAGGAGGTCCAGATCCCCGCCAGCACCAGCGGCCGGCCATCGTCTGCCGCGAGGTGGAAGGGTCGTTTCGGACCGTCCTCACGCTCCTGCCACTCGTAGAAGCCGTCCGCGGGGATCAGGCAGCGCCGGTGGGCGAAGCTGCGGGCGAACATCCGTGAGGACGCGACCGTCTCGATCCGCGCGTTGATCGGCTGCCGCCCCCCGCGTTCCGATCTGGCCCAGGAGGGCAGGAACCCCCAGCGCAACCGGCCCAGCCGTCGCGAGCCCTCCCGATCGATCGCGGCGTAGATCTCGGTCGACGGTGCCACGTTGTAGCGCGGCGGGAAGGGGTCGGTCGCGACCTCGTCGACGTGCAGCGTGGCGACGAGGTCATCGAGGCTCGAGGTGAGCAGGAACCGTCCGCACATGCCCGCAACGCTACCGAGCGCAGCACGGGACGGCGCGGCTCCGCCCCAACCGCGCCGTGACGGCGTACCGTCCGCATCCTGGCCCTGGTCCTGGTGGCTGTGCCACGCGCCGCACGCTCGTCGCGCTGGTCGGCGAGGACCCGCCCGCGGAGGAGACGATGTCGGACGACAGCAGACAGCGCGCCCGCCGCATCATCGACGAGGTGTTCGGCTCCGGCGGCACCCCCGCACCCGATCCCGCGACCGGGGCGGACGGTGGTACCGCGGACCCCGCTGCGGGCCGGACGGGCCCGACCGGCGCGAAGACCGAGACCTCGGCTCCGCCGGAGCACATCACGCGCCGCGCGCGGGAGGTGGTGGCGCAGGTGTTCGACCCTCCGCCACCGGCGCCACCTCCGCCACCGGCTCCCGCGCCCGAGCCGACCGCCGCCCAGCAGGCGGCCCGCCGGATCGTGGCGCAGGCCGAGGCGGCGCGGCGTGAGGCGGAGGTGGCCATCCGCGAGAGCGCTCCGCCACCGTCAGACGACGCCGCCGTGCAGGCCGCCGGCGACGCTCCCCGCTCGGAGCCCGCAGGCGACGAGGAACGGCTGTTCACGCACGAGGTCGAGGAGGGCCCCGTCCTGTTCGCGGACGGTGCGGTAACGCGGGCCGGTGATGGCGAGGGGGTGCTGACCGCCGCGTCCGAGGAGCCCCCGGCTCCACCTGCGGTCACGGCCCCGCCCCATCCCGCGGAGCGCGAGCAGCCGTCCGCTCCCGCACCGGTGGACACCGATGACCCGGGGCCGCCACCGCTCCCGGCGCAGGCGGCGCAACCAGAGGGCCCCGAGCTCGCGGCACGTCTGGCGGTCGAGGCGATGGAGCACCGGGAAGCACACCAGGCGCCGCGCAACCGCCACCTCGACGAGGACGACTGGGACGGACCCTCACCGCTCCTCCAGGCGGCGCGTTGGGTCGTAGCCACGGTCGTCGGGGCGATCGCACTGGCGTGGCTCCTCCCCATCACCATCGCGGCGCTGCGGGAGCTGCTGTCGATGTCCTGACGCTGGCGACGAGCCGCCGATCCCGACGCTGCGGCTGGGTGGCTCACCGCCGCTCGAGCGCCCAGACGTCCTCGTACCAGGGCGGCTCGGCCGGCACCGGTCCAGGGGCCGGGAAGGCCGCCGCGGCGTCCGCGGTCAGGTCGTAGGTCAGGACGTACCCGACGCCGCTCGGGAAGCGGACGTCCAGGTCCGGCCGGCGTTGGAACCCGAGCCGCTGGTACATGCGCTGGGCACGGTCCATCCATGCCATGGTCGTGATCACGATGCGACGAGCGCCGTGCGCTCGCGCCCGGGCGATGCAGGCACCGACCAGCGCCCGGCCGACCCCCTGCCCCTCGGCACGGGGGTCGACCGCGAGCATGCGGAAGGAGGCGTCACCCTCCCGGACCCGGCGACCCTCCCACTCCCCGTCGTGAGGGAGCACGAAGGTCACCGTGCCCACCACCTCGCCGGCCACCTCGGCGACCAGCAGGGCGGTGCACCGCTCGATACGGCGTCTCGGGTCGGCGAGGTGCTCGCGGTACGGCCCCTCGATGCGGCCGTAGGCGTCGTAGCCGGCGAGCGTGAGCTCCCCGACGCGGCCGGCCTCCTCCCAGCGCATGGGACGGATACGGACGCGCTCTGAGGGAGCGTCCGCATCGATCGGGGCGGGGTCGGCGGTCACGGCCTCACAGGGTACGGGCGATGATCTGCCGCATGATCTCGTCCGTCCCACCGCCGATGGGGCCGAGCCGGGCGTCGCGCCACGCGCGCTGGACGGGTGAGGCGAGCAGCGTGGCGTCACGACCGTGGAGCTGGAGCACCTCGTCGGCCGTCTCGAAGGCGAGCCGCTGCGTCGCGAGCTTGGCCATGGCGACCGTGCGGACGATCGCGACCTCCTCGACGGCGACGCCGTGCTCGTCGCGGGCGACGAGCAGCCGGAGCCCCTGCTCGCTCAGGGCCCGAGCGGCCTCGATCCGGGTCGCCAGCTCCGCCAGACGGTGCCGCCATGCCGGCATCCCGAGGACGGCACCGCCTCTGCCGTGGTGCTCGTCGAGGTAGAGGACGCCGAGCTCCAGGGTGCGCTCCGCCGCGGCCGCGGCGCCGAGCGCGAGCACCAGCCGCTCCCAGGCGAACGCGGCCATGATGTGCCCGAAACCGCTCCCGACCGGCCCGAGTCGGCGGTCGTCGGCGACCCACACGTCCTCGAAGCTCAGCTCGCCGGTGTGCGAGGTCCGCCACCCGAGCATGTCGAGTCGGCGGCGGGTCAGCCCCGCTGCCGCACCGTCGACCATGAACAGCGTCAGCTGCTGGTGAGGGTCATCGCCTGGTGCGCCGTCCTCGCGCCGCACCTTGGCGGCGACGACGAGGTCGTCGGCCCAGGGACCGTTGGT
>JBKHDS010000033.1:0-12430 GCA_046541215.1 Nitriliruptoraceae bacterium | reverse complement strand
TGCCACCGCTCGTGCTCGGCCCGATCCGGGCAGGCGTGGCAGGGGTGGGCCCGCAACCGCGCCCGCAGCGCCTCCACCTCGGCGCTCATGCCGTGGCGGGCGGACTCGTCACCGGCGGCGTCCGGTGCCGCGTCCTCGGTCTGCGGTGGGTCCAGACCGCGCAGGATGGCGGCGAGCTGCTTGCGGTACTCGCTCTGGCGCGGGTTGCCCCGGCTGGGGAGCCGGAGCCGGTCCAGGACCACGGGCGGCCGGTCCAGTTCCCGCGGTCCGACCTTGGTCAGGGCGCGCTCATCGGTCACCGTCTGCGCGATCGGCGTCCCGCCCCGGGTGAGCTGCACGCCGACCACCGCGACCAGCCCGCGTCGACCGGCCCAGGGCAGGTGCAGCACATCGCCCGGCTGCAGCGAGGCGATCGCGGTGCGGACCGCCTGCTCGCTCGCGGCCCGCCGCGCCCGCGCCTGCTCCTTCTCCAGCCGTGACAGCTCGCGGCGCACCGCCCAGTACCCGGCCCAGTCGCCGAGCTCGCAGGACAGGTGGCGCGCGTAGCCGGCGAGCCCGTCGTCGAGCTCGGTCAGCCGGGCCACCTTCGCCTCCACCGCCCGGTCGGCCTCGAACTGGGCGAAGGAGGCGCCCAGCAGCGCCTCCGCCTGTGCCAGGTCGTGCCGGCGCAGCAGGTTGACGGCCATGTTGTACGACGGCTCGAAGGAGCTGCGCAGGGGGTAGGTGCGCGTGCCCACGAGCCCCGCCACGGTGCGGAAGTCGAGGTCGCGCTGATGGAGCACGACCGCGTGGCCGACGCGGTCGATGCCACGACGCCCGGCGCGACCGGTCAGCTGCGTGTACTCCCCCGGGGTGAGCAGCACATGCGACTCGCCGTTCCACTTCTCCAGCCGCTCGAGCACCACGGTCCGTGCCGGCATGTTGATCCCGAGCGCGAGCGTCTCGGTCGCCACGACGACCTTCAACAGCCCCCGCTGGAAGAGGACCTCGACGCACTCCTTGAAGGCAGGGACCATGCCGGCGTGGTGCGCGGCGATGCCGTCCATGGCCCGCGCCCGGAAGGCCGCGAAGTCCAGCACCTCGAGGTCAGCCGCCGGCAGGTCCGCGAGGAGGGTGTCGATGAGGCTCGCGATCTGCGTGCGCTCCTCGGCGTTCGTGAGCCGGATGCCGGCCCGCTGGAGCTGCTCGGCCGCGTCCTCGCACCCCTTGCGGGAGAACACGAACATGATCGCGGGCAGCCAGGAGCGCGCCGCGAGCTCGTCGACCACCTGCGGACGACTCGGCCAGCGCAGGCGGACCGACGGGGCCTGACGACGGCCACGGTTGGAGACCCGGTTGCGCTGCTGCGCGCGGCGCTCGAGCATCACCACATCGGGGTTCGGGACCCCGGCGAGCGCCTGCGAGGCACGGTCGCGGTGCTCGCGGCTCGCGCCGCCCTTGCGACCGGCCCGGAAGGTGTCGTAGATGCGGTCGTTGACGAAGTAGTGGTGCCGCAGCGGTACCGGCCGGGACTCCTCGAGGATCAGCTCGCACCCCTGTCCCGCCCCCGCCGGTCCCTGGGCCGAGCGGACCTCGTCCAGCCACTGACCGAAGCCCTCGGCGTTGGACACCGTGGCCGACAGCGAGACCAGCTGGACGCTGGCGGGCAACTGGACGATCACCTCCTCCCAGACCGCGCCGCGGCTGCGATCGGCGAGGTAGTGGACCTCGTCGAGGACGACGTAGCGCAGGCCGGCCAGGGTGCGGGAGGCCTCGTAGATCATGTTGCGCAGCACCTCGGTGGTCATCACGACCACGGGCGCGTCGCCGTTCAACGAGCGGTCACCGGTCAGCAGCCCGACGCGATCCGCGCCGTAGCGGGCCGCGAGGTCACGGTGCTTCTGGTTGGACAGGGCCTTGATCGGGGTCGTGTAGAAGGTCTTGCCACCCCGGCGTAGGGCGTCGTGGCAGGCGAACTCCCCCACCACGGTCTTCCCGGCACCGGTCGGGGCGGCGACCAGCACCGAGCGGCCCCGGCCGAGGGCGTCGATCGCCTCGCGCTGGAAGGGATCGGGCTCGAAGCCGAGGTCGTCGAGGAACGCCGCGACGCTGGCGTCGAGGTCCTGGCTCGGCTCCATGCTGGTGGGTCCCGGTCGGAGGTGGGAAGCACGAGCCTACGGGTTGGTGCGGCACGCACCGCGCCGTGCCCGGCTCACTCGCGTCCGTCGTGGAAGCCGCGCAGTGCCGGGAGCGGAGCCATGTCGGTACGGGTGCCGTCCAGATCCGACAGCGAGGCCCGGGCGCTGGCGGTCAGTTGCTCGGCACGGTCCCGGAGCCGCCCCACCTCGGTGGTCAGGTCCCGCCGGTGCAGGTCATCCTCCACCGTCGCGGCGTGCCCGAGCACCTCCACCGCGTCGCGGGAGAGCGCGACCGCGGCGATCAGCTGCCGCTGGACGGCCCGGGCAGCAGGCGGCACGTCCGCGGCGGCGAGCCGGACCAGGGCCTGGTCGTAGGCCGCCAGCCACCCCTCGAGGTTGTCGAGGACGGGGTCGGGATCACCCCCCTGGCGCAGGGTCACCAGCACCTCGCTCACCGCGGGGCGGGACTCCGTCGAGGAGGTCCAGATGCCGTCGGCGTCGAGGGCGACGGGCAGCACCGACGCCTCCAACGCGCGCACCGCGTCGTCCTCGCTGCCGGGGGCGGTGGACCGGCCCACGAGCCCGCCGAGGACGAGGGCGACCACCGCCACGATGAGGAACGGCCCGAGCCTGAGGCGGCGAGCCGCCAGTTGCAGCCGGGATCGCAGGGTGACCGGGACCGGCGTCGGAGCCCCGCTCACGGTTGCCGTCGGCCTCGCCGCCGGGCGACGAACCAGGCGAAGATGATGGTGGCCTCGTAGAACAGCAGCATCGGCGCGGACACGGCGAGGAGGGTGACCGCGTCGGTGGTCGGGGTCACGAGCGCCGCGAGCGTGACCATCGCGACGACGGCGTAGGGGCGGCCACGCTTGAGGCTGCTGTGGTCCAGCACGCCCACCAGGACCAGCGCGGCGAGGACGAGCGGCAGCTCGAGCACCATCGCGAAGGCCAGGCACATCCGCAGGAAGAAGGAGAGGTACTCGGTCGCGGACAGGAACGCCTCGATGCGTGGCCCGCCCATCGCGAGCAGGACCGTGAGCGCCTGGGGGATGATCAGGTAGGCGACCAGGATGCCCGCTGCGAACATCACCTGGCTGAGGACGACGAAGGGCAGGGTGAACCGACGTTCGCGGCGGGTGAGGCCGGGGACGACGAACCGCCACAGCTGGTAGAAGATGACCGGGCCCCCGAGGAACAACCCGATCACCATCGAGGCGCGGATCCGGACGGAGAACGGCTCCAGGGGCCGGAGTGCGATCAGGGAGCAGTTGTCGCCGCCGTCCAGCACCTCGCAGTAGGGCTCGATGAGCAGGTCGAGGACGAAGGGGAAGACGGCGTAGCCGACCGCGGTCCCGATCGCGAGCGCCACGACGGCGCGGAACAGCCGGGTCCGAAGCTCACGCAGGTGCTCGACGAGGGGCATCTCCCCCGACGGGCGGGGGGTGGAGGGCTCCTCCTCCACGGGAGCCGTCAGTGCCCGGCGTCGCGATCGCTGTCCGCAGCCCGCGGCGCCGGATCGTCGCTGTCGTCCTGGTCCTCGTCCTCGAGGTCCTTGGTGGCCTTGCGGAACTCCTTGATGGAGCTCCCGACCGAGCTCGCGAGCCCCGGCAGACGCTTGGCACCGAACAGCACGAGCACGATCACGAGGATGATGACGAGCTCAGGTGCGCTCAACCTCATGCGTGGACTCCTCACCTCGTCGAAGGGTCAGCCTACCACCCGGCCCGCCGGCCGGTCCGGCTCCCTCGCAACCGGTCGAGGCGGTCACCGAGCCGGTCGAGCTCGCGCTGGGTGACCTCCTGGTGCGCGGTCAGCTGCGCCGAGGCTGCGGTCAGCCGTGCGGTCGTCGCGGTCGCGTCCTCGATCGCGCGGCCGGCACGCTGGACCGTCACCGTGACCAGCGCCACGAGCCACAGCACGGTGACGACGGCTCCGACGACCAGCACGATCGTCGCGGTGTCGCTCACGCCCGGTTCCTCGTCGACGGCGGGCCGATGCTACCGCGTGGACCGCCGCGGGATCAGACGGTCCGGAGCAGTTCCTCGAACCAGCCGTCACGCTCGAGGCTCAGGTGCAGATCCAGCAGATCGTCCGGCGTCAGCGGCGGACCGCCGGCCGGCGCCTCGGGATGCGGCGGGAGCCCGGGAACCGTCTCGGCGACCTGGACACCGCCGGTGGTCAGCAACTGGGCGATGCGATCGTCGGCGGGCTTGGCGACCTCGTCGGTGCAGGAGGGACACGCGAAGCGGTACTCGCTGCCGTCGGCGACCAGGCCGTCGGGTGCCCGGACCACGTGGAGCACGACCTCGTCGGGACGCAGATCGACCTCGCCACAGGTGGGGCAGGTGGCGCGGATCCGGGTCATGGGGTCCTCCTGGAGAGGCGGTACCCCTACTGTCGGCCGGTCGTCGCATCCCCTGAAGCCCCGTCTGCGTCCCGGGCGACCCCGAGCGGGGAGACCGCCGCGGCGGTGACCGCCCCGGGGTGGTCGGTCACGGCGTCCAGCCCGCTTCGGGCGTGCGCCACGACCAGCTCGACGAGGTGGCGCGGAGAGAGCACGGTGACCTCACCGGCGGCCATGACGACCAGCTGCGCCACCCACCGGGGCGCGTCGGTGCGCAGGTGGACGGTGACCGACCCGTCCGCATGGTCGACGACCTCATCGGCGGTGACGGCGTCCAGCACCCAGCGGCCGCGCGGCGTCGCCCGCAGGACCACCTCGAGGTCGTCAGGGCCCGGTACGTAGCGCGGCGGCTCGAGCTGCGGCGGCACGGCCGCGACCTGTCGCAGCCGTCCGGTGGTCCGGGCCGCAGCGATGCGATCGAGCCGGAAGTTGCGCCGGTCCGCGGCGCCGACGTCGTAGCCCTGGAGGTACCAGGACCCCTCCGCGAGGTGCAGCGCCCACGGATCGACCCTGCGCCGCTGCGGAGCGTCATCGCTGCGGCCCTGGTAGTCGAGCTCGACCTGGTGACCCTCGGCGATCGCCGCGCGCAGCAGCGGCAGCGCCTCGGTGGCCTCGGGCTCGACCACGTCCGCGGCCCGCTCCGGGATGTCGAGGGCCGCGCGGAGCCGTTCCACCGCGGTCGCGAGCGCCGGGAGCTCCTCGCCGAGGGCCTGCGCCACGGCGTCGACGGTGACCACCAGGCGCAGCGCCTCGCTCGCGGTCGGCCGCAGGGGCCGGCGCAGCTCATCGGCCATGCGCAGCACGACCCGGTCGACGGTCAGCTCGACCTCGAAGAGGTCCCCGCCGCCGAGTCCCGGCAGCCCGCAGAAATCGAGGTGGCTGAGGTCGCGGCGCACCGTGTCCTCGTCGACGTCGAAGGCCGCCGCGATCTCCTTCAGGCTCGCACCGGGGCGCTCGAGGAGCCACGGTACGAGCGTGAGCATGCGTGCGACGTCGCTGGCGGCGCTCATGCTGGCCCGTCCTGGCCGTGCGCGGCGAGGACCGCCTCGTAGGCTCGCGCGAGCTCGCCGCGCAGCTCGTGCGGCTCGAGCACCTCCGCCTCGGCCCCGAGACCGAGCAGGAAGGCCCGGTCGCGGACCGGGTGGAGGCCCTCCAGACGCAGCACAGCGCGTCCACGATGGGTGCGACCGGTGTCGCGCCCACCGCGCAGCTCCACCGCCCAGCGCGCGCTCGGCGTGACGGCGACGTCCACCTCGACGCCTGCGAGCTGCGGTCCGGAGACCGCCGCCGCCAGGTCCAGCTCGGCGGGCGGCTCGAAGGCACCCGCATCCCCGATCGGTTCCGGCGTCGCCAGGCAGCGGTCGAGCCTAAAGGCCCGCAGCGCGTCGCGATCGTGGTCCCGTCCGACGAGGTACCAGGCGCCCCGGCGCTGGACGACGCCGTAGGGGTCCAGGCATCGCTCGGAGGTCGAGCCGTCGGCAGCCCGGTAGGTGAAACGGACCACCTGGCGCGTCAGGACCGCCTCGGCGACCGCGTCCACCGCGGCCGGCTGCACGTCGATCCGGGTCGGCACCGGGCCGGGCAGCGGGGTCGGGTCGGGGCTGCGGGCCGCGAGCTTGGCCAGAGCGAGCGGGGTACCCGGCGATCCGGCCAGCTCGACGGCCAGCGCGAGCGCGGCCACCTCCTCGGCGCTGAAGCGCACGTCCGGCAGCTCGTAGGCCCGCCGCGGGATGCGGTAGCCGACCTCGTCGCCGTGCGCGGCGGTGGCGGTCTCGATCGGGATCCCGAGCTGGCGCAGCTCGTCCTTGTCGCGCTCGAACATCCGGCGCGCGCTCTGGAGGTTGTCGGCCTGGTAGTACCCCGTGCGGCGCCGGATCTCGGCGAGCGTCAAGGGCGCGCGCGCCTCGAGCAGGGCGATGGTCAGGTTCACCAGTCGCTCGACCTTCACGGTCACCGTGGTACCTCCCCACGTACGGCGGCAGCCTACTGGCGGCGCGGGCTGCGGCTGTGCGATCACATCGAGGCGATCAGCCGGTCGACCCGCTCGTCCTGGGCGCGGAAGGGATCGGTGCACAGCACGGTGCGCTGGGCCTGGTCGTTGAGCTTGAGGTGGACCCAGTCGACGGTGTAGTCCCGCCGCCGGGCCTTCGCGGCCTGGATGAAGCGGCCGCGCAGCGCGGCGCGGGTGGTGGCCGGCGGCTGGGTGCGGGCCTGGTCGACCGCGGCCGGATCGAGCACCACCTCGGTGCGCCCCTGGCGCTCGAGCACGCGGAACAGGCCCCGCTCGGGCAGCACGTCGTGGTAGGCGAGGTCGAGCAGCGCCACCCGGGGGTCGCTGAGCGCCAGGTCGTGCTTGGCCTGGTAGGACTCGATCAGCTGCAGCTTCGCGACCCAGTCCAGGCGACGGCCGAGCGAGGAGGGGTCCCGCTCGAGCCGGTCGAGCACGTCCCGCCAGGCCGCGACGACCCGCTCGTCCTCGTCGTCGCGCTCCGGGTCGGCCGCGACGAACCGCTCCACCTGCTCGAGGTAGGTGCGCTGGATCTCCAGCGCCGACATCGCCCGGCCCGAGGCGAGGGGCACCCGGCGGGTCCCGGTCAGGTCGTGGCTGATGTCCCGGATCGCGCGGATGGGGTTCTCCAGCGCGAGTTCGCGCAGCACCGAGCGGCGCTCCAGCAGGCGCAGCACCAGATCGCAGGTCGCCACCTTCAGCCAGGTCGTGTACGGCGACATGTTCGAGTCGCCGACGATGACGTGGAGGCGCCGGAACCGGTCGGCATCGGCGTGCGGCTCGTCGCGGGTGTTGATGATCGGACGCGACCGCGTCGTGGCCGAGGAGACCCCCTCCCAGATGTGCTCGGCCCGCTGGGCGAGGGCGTAGATCGTGCCGCGCGGGGTCGCCAGCACCTTGCCCGCCCCGGCGAAGACCTGGCGGGTGATCAGGAACGGCAGCAGCGCCTCGGCGAAGCGCTGGAACTCCCCCGTGCGCTCGACGAGGTAGTTCTCATGGCAGCCGTAGGAGTTGCCCGCCGAATCGGTGTTGTTCTTGAACACCGAGATGCGGCCGGCCACGCCGTCCTCGTGCAGGCGGGCCTGCGCCGCCAGCGCGAGGTCGGCGAGCAGGTGCTCGCCGGCGCGGTCGTGGATGGTGACCTGCCAGGGCGAGTCGCACTCGGGGGTCGCGTACTCGGGGTGGGAGCCGACGTCGAGGTAGAGCCGCGCGCCGTTGTCCAGGAAGACGTTGGAGGACCGGCCCCACGACACGACGCGGCGGAACAGCTCGCGGGCGACCTCGTCGGGGCTCAGCCGGCGCTGGCCCTCGTCCGTCCAGGTGACGCCGAACTCGGTCTCGAGCCCGAAGATGCGCCGCCTCACGCGCCGAGCATCCCGGCCAGCTCCTCGGGCATCACCCGGAAGAAGCGGCGCCGGGGCCGCCGGGCATCCAACCCGGACACCTCCAGGACCTCAGGTGTCAGGTCGCGGCCAGCGGCCTGGGAGAGGGCCTCGACCGCGAGGCGGATGGCGTCGTCACGCTCGAGCCCCTCGCGATAGCTGGCGGCGAGCCGCTCCCGGATCGGCTCGGTCTCCCCCCCGATCACCACGTACCGGTGCTCATCGACGATCGACCCGTCGTAGAGGATGTGGAACAGCTCCAGCCCCTCGCCCGCGCCGGCCTCGTCCGGCTCTCCCTCGACCTGGGCGATGAGCAACTCCACCTCGAAGGGCTTGGAGTCCCCCATGAAGCTGGCGCCGAGCGCCTGAGAGTAGGCGTTGGCGAGCGGCTTGGCGGTCACGTCCTCCCGGGCGTACTGGTAGCCCTTGACGTCGGCGAGCCGGATGCCAGCCACCCGCAGCGCCTCGAACTCGTTGTACCGGCCGACCGCGGCGAAGGCGATGCGGTCGTAGATCTCCGAGGTCTTGTGCAGCGACGCCGAGGGGTTCTCCCCCACGAACACGACGCCCTGGGCGAAGGCCACCGCGACCAGCGCTCGTCCCCGCGCGATGCCCTTGCGGGCGTAGTCGGCCCGGTCCTTCATCAACTGTTCGGGCGCGACGTAGAAGTTGGCGGCCACAGCGGCTCCTGGCGGGATGGTCGGTGGTCTCAGCGGTGGCGTTCGGCGCGGATCGCCTCCACGTGGGTGGCGATGCGCTCGTCCTCGAGCTCCCGGTAGCCGTCCGCATCGATGACGGCCACGATCGGGAAGACGCGCCGCATCAGGTCCGGCCCACCGGTGGCGCTGTCCTCCTCGGCCGCATCCACCAGCGCCTCCAGCGCGGTCCGTATCGCGGCGTCCGCGTCGGCCTCGGGGTCGACGAGGCGCTTGAGGGTGGCACGGGCGGCGAGCGAGCCCGACCCGGTGGCGGCCTGCGCGGTCGCGACGTAGCGACCGCCGACGGGGTCGTACTCGAAGATGCGCGGGACGCCGGTGCGGGGGTCGACCCCGGCGAACAGCGGCACGACGACGAGGCCCTGCATCGCCATCGGTAGGTGGGCACGCACGAGCCCCGCGAGCTTCGTCGACTTGCCCTCGAGCGAGAGCGGCTCACCCTCGACCTTCTCGTAGTGCTCGAGCTCGGTGGCGAACAGCTTCGCGAGTTCCATCGCCGGCCCGGCCGTCCCGGAGATCGCGATCGCCGAGGTGTCGTCGGCCGGGAAGACCTTGCGCATGTCCCGCCGGGAGATGAGGTTGCCCGCGGTGGCGCGCCGGTCGCCGGCCACGACGACGCTGCCGGCAGCGATGACCGCGAGGACCGTCGTGCCGTCGACGAGCCGCGCCTTGACCTCCTCGGGGAGCCCGCTGGCCGCGACCTCCGGGACGGCCTCCGGGACGAGGGACCGCAGGGTGGCGGTGAAGGAGGAGCGCTCGACCTCGAAGGGGGTCGGCAGCGCGGACGGCAGATCCACGGGCAGCCTTTCGATCGCCGGCAGCGTAACGCGGCACCGGCCGCGTGCCGTGGCCGGTGGGCGGGCTGGCCGCGACGGGCTCAGTCGCGGTCGCGGACCGGCACCGACAGCACCGGCCGGTGGGTGCGGCGCAGCACCTGCCGCGCGACGCCGCCGAGCACCGCCTCGGTCATCCGGGACCGCGGGCGCCAGCCGAGCACGATCATCTGCGCGTCGATCTCGTCCGCGACGTTCAGGATCACGTCGGCGACCTGGCTCCGTAGGCCGTGGCGGAGGTCCGTGACGACCTCGACACCGCTCTCCCGAAGCTTCGAGGCGATGAGCTCGAGCTCCTCGCGCAGATGCGGCGCCTCCTCGAACTCCCGCTCCACCTCCTGGAAGGAGTCCGACCCCTCGTGGACGTGGAAGCGTAGGATGTGCAGCGGCACCTGACGCGCGCGGGCGGCGACAGCGGCCTCCACGATCGCGCCCTCGCTCTCCTTCGACGCGTTGAAGCCGACCAGGATGGTCATGAACTCTCCTCCTCGCGGGGCTCATCGGCGGGTAGGGGCGTGGAGGAGCTGACAGCAGCCTCCTCGGTGACGGCGTCCGGCTCGGTGTGTCGCCGCCGGGCGTCGCCGCTGAGCCGCTGCCAGGCGTAGATGGCGGCGAAGGTCACGAGCCCCACCGCGTCCCAGAGCTGGTCGGCGCTGATCAGCGCGAGCCCCGACCCGACCAGCACCACCCGGACGAGCAGGTTGAGGCGGCGGTCGAGGTAGCCGACCACGGCCACACCCACCGCCGTCATCCCCACCAGGGCGGACGCACCGGCGAGGACGCCACCGAGGACCGTCGTCTCCTGCAGCAGGAGCGCGGGCGAGTACACGAACATGTAGGGCAGCAGGAAGCCGCCGATCGCGATCTTCACCGACTCCACCCCGGTGAGCAGCGGGTTCGACTGCGCGATCCCGGACGCCGCGTAGGAGGCGAGGCTGACCGGTGGGGTGATATCGGCCATGATCCCGTAGTAGTAGACGAACAGGTTCGCCGTCAACAGCGCGGTCGTGGTCCGGGGGTCGTCCGGGAAGAACGCGAGGGTGATCGCCGGCGCCACGAGGGTCGCGGTGACCACGTAGTTGGCGGTGGTGGGCAGGCCGATACCCAGCACCAGGCACGCGAACATCGAGTAGACCAGCACGAGGATGAGGGTGTCCCCGGCGAGGGTCAGCAGTCCCCCGACCAGTTGCAGCCCGACCCCGGTGAGGGTGATGACGCCCGCGACGACCCCGGCGGCGGCGCAGGCGACGATGATCGGCAGCGCGATGCGGGCGGCGTCCACGAGCGACTCGAGTAGCCCGATCGGGCTGAGCTTGTCCTCGAGGTCCCGCCAGCGTCCGATGACCGCGGCGACGAGCTGGACGATGAGGTTGATGAGCACGACCGCGTAGACGGCGTACAAGGCCGAGAAGATCGGCGACCGCCCCTGCGCCAGCAGCACGAAGATGATCAGGATCGGCAGCAGCAGGTAGCCCTTGGTCAGCATGAGCTGGCGGGGCTGGGGCAGGCGCTCCCTGGGGAGCCCGAGCACACCGACCTTCTTCGACTCGAAGTGCACCACGATGAACTGGGCGGTGAAGAACAGGATCGCCGGGATGATGGCGGCCCGGATGATGGTGGCGTAGGACAGCCCGGTGATCTCCACCATGATGAAGGCGGCCGCGCCCATGATCGGCGGGGCCAGCTGCCCACCGGTGGACGAGGCGGCCTCCACCGCCCCGGCGAACTCGCCGCGGTAGCCGGACTTCTTCATCATCGGGATGGTGAAGGCGCCGTTGGAGACGGTGTTGGCCACCGAGCTGCCAGTGATCGTGCCGGAGAAGGCGCTCGTGAGCACCCCGACCTTGGCCGTGCCGCCGGTCATCCAGCCGGTCAGACCGAACGCGAGCTGGGTGAAGAACCGCTCCATCCCCGTGCGCTGCAGCAGGGCGGCGAAGATCATGAAGATGAAGATGAACGTGGAGGAGACCTGGATCGGGGTGCCGAACACGGCCTCGGTGCCGAGGAACATGTTCGCGACGATCCGTTCCACCGCGAAACCGCGATGGGCGAGGAAGCCGGGCATCGCCTGCCCGAAGTAGGCGAACACCAGCGCCGCGGAAGCCACCACCGTCAGCGGTGTCCCGATGACCCGCTGGCAGGCGACCAGGACGAGCAGGACCCCGGTCGCGGCCAGGGCGACGGTGAACTCGGTCTCCGCCCCGACCGCCCGGCCGATGTCGCTCCAGTTCCAGAAGACGTAGCCGCAGGAGCCGAGGCTCAGCAGCGCCAGCAGGACGTCCCCGAGCGGGATGCCACCGAGCCGCACGGGCAGGTGACGTGAGATCGCCACGGCGGCGAGCACCAGGGCGAAGCCGACGACCACGTACCAGGCGGCGGTCCCGTTGAGCTGCATGAAGGCGAGGACGGCCCCGCCGGTGCCGAGGAGCACCAGGCTGCGGAGCCGGTCCCGGCCCTCGAGCTCCTGCGTGCCCGGGTAGAGCAGGAAGACCAGGCACAGGCCGACACCGAGGTGGAACGCGCCCTGCTGGAGTCCCGGGAGCCGGCCGAACTGTGCGGTGTAGAGATGGAAACCGCTGAGGACGAGTGCGGTGACGAAGACGATCCACCGCCAACTCGCGCGGATGTCGTCCCGCGTGCCGGGCGTGACGTCGGAGAAGCTCAGCTCCTCGAGCTGCGCGATGTCAGCCTCGAGCTCCGAGCGCAGCTCATCGGGGAGGCCGGCGATCTGGCCTCGCGCCTCCTCCAGGGCGGCGTTGCGCCGAGGGCCGGCCTCGGCTGCCTGCCGCGGCGCTACTCCGAGGTCGACCGGATCCTCCCCGTGGTCCTGCGGCGGTCGTGCCATCTCCCACCTCCTGGATCTGGTCTGGGCCAGGGTCGACCGAACTGCGGTGGACGCTCACACTGCCGGGCGCACCTCCAGTTCGATCGCCGCACCGGCACGGGTGAGGTCGAGGAACCGCACCCGCG
>JBKHDS010000032.1:0-12601 GCA_046541215.1 Nitriliruptoraceae bacterium | reverse complement strand
GCTGGTGCCCACGACCCCCGCGAGCCAGGCCGTCGCCGTGGCGGTGGCCGGGGCCTACCTCTACGCGGCCGTTCGGGGTCCCAGGCGGTGACCGCGCGGCTTCGCCCCACCCCCGCGCGGACGCGACCGGAGCGGGAGTGGACGGTGGGCGCAAGAGACGCGACGGGGCGAGCGGGCCGGACCGGGCCGGCTCACGGCAGGTCGGCGACCTCGTCGTCGGTGGCCACGTCCAGCCGGACGGTCGGGATGCCGAGGGCACGGATGCGCTCCACGACCGGCACGTGCTCGGGGTGGACGCGGTAGCGGGTGAGGGCGTCCGCGTCGGTGAACACCGTCAGCAGCCCGGTCACGTTCGGGTCCTCGACGTCGCGTGCCACCCGCAGCCACGCCACGTCCTCGAGCCGCGCTAGAGCAGCGAGCGAGGCCTCGAGGTCGCGGCGCTCCTCCTCGGCGATCCCGCTGCAGTCGAGCCGTACCACGTGCCAGATCACGGGTCCTCCTCCGCCTCGTTGGTCCACCCGGCCGGGCGAGCCCGCGGGCCGGGGGGACCGCACCGTTAGGATAGGGGCGGCCCCACCGTGACCGCGTCGAGGTGGGGACCGGACCCGCCGAGGAGGCCGTGCGCGATGCCCACCCCGCCCCTGGACCATCCGAGCCCACCTGCGGGCATCGGCCGGGTCGTGACCGCGATGGTCACGCCCTTCACCGCCGACCGGGCGGTCGACCTCGACGGGGTCGCGGTGCTCGCCGAGCATCTCGTCTCCACCGGCACGGACACCGTTCTCGTCAACGGGACCACCGGCGAGTCCCCGACTCTGAGCTCCGAGGAAGCCCTCGAGGTGCTTCGCGTCGTCACCGACACCGTGGCCGGCCGTGCCAGCGTCATGCTCGGCACCGGGAGCAACGACACCGCCCGGACCGTGGCGGCGACCGCCCGGGCCGCCGACGCCGGTGCCGACGCCGTGCTGGTGGTCACCCCGTACTACAACCGTCCGGACCAGCGCGGGCTCGAGGCCCACTTCAAGGCCGCGGCGGCCGCGACCGAACTGCCCGTGGTCGTCTACGACATCCCGAGCCGCTCGGCGCGCTCCATCGAGGTCGCCACCCACGTCGCCCTCGCCGAGGTACCCAACATCATCGGGGTGAAGGACGCGACGGCCGACTGCGGCCGCGCCGGTGACCTGCTGCGTGCTACCGCCGCGGCCCCCGGGGGGTACGCGCTGTGGTCCGGAGCCGACGAGGTGAACCTGCCGCTGCTGTCGGTCGGCGCGGTGGGGATCGTCTCGGTCGCCTCGCACCTGGTGGGCCCGGAGCTCGCCGCGATGATCGCCGCCTTCCCCACCGACCCGGCTCGGGCCCGTGAGCTCCACCTCGCCTGTCTCCCGGTGCACCGTGCCCTGTTCGCCGAGCCCTCCCCGGCCCCGCTCAAGGGCGCCCTGACCCGGCTCGGCCTGCCGGCCGGACCGGTCCGTCCCCCCCTCGCCGACGCGTCCGACGCGGCGGTCGAGGCCCTCCTCGAGGCCTACCGGCCGGTCCAGGACCAGCGATGAGCGAGCACGACGGCGTCGAGATCACCTTCCTCGGGGGGCTGGGTGAGATCGGCCGCAACATGGCCACCGTCGAGGTGGCGGGCCGCATCGGCATCGTGGACGTCGGGGTGCTGTTCCCCGACGCCGAGCACCTCGGCGTGGACCTGATCCTGCCGGACTGGGGCTGGATGCTCGACCGTGCCGAGGACGTCGAGGCGGTCTTCCTCACCCACGGTCACCTCGACCACATCGGGGCGCTGCCGTACCTCTTGCGCGACCTCGACCGGCCGCTGGACGTCTACGGCACCCGGCTGACGATCGCGTTCTGCGAGGCGATCCTCGAGGAGTGGCCCGAGCTGCCAACCCCCCGCTACCACGAGATCGAGCCCGGCGACCGGTTCACCCAGGGACCCTTCGACCTCGAGGCCATCCAGGTCTCGCACTCGATCCCGGACGGGGTGGCCTTCGCGATCCGCACCCCGGAGGGCATGATCATCCACACCGGGGACTTCAAGCTCGACCAGTCCCCGCTCGACGGCCGGCCCACCGACCTCGCGCACTTCGCGCGCCTCGGCGACGAGGGCGTGGACCTGCTGCTCGCCGACTCCACGGGCGCGGAGAGCCCCGGCCACGTGCAGCCCGAGCGCACCATCGGCGCCACGATCCGCCAGCACGTCGCTGACGCCGAGGGCCTGGTGGTCGTGGCCTCCTTCGCCAGCCACGTCCACCGCATCCAGCAGGTGCTGGACGCGGCGCTGGCCGCTGGCCGCCGGCCGGTGTTCGTCGGCCGCTCGATGGTGCGCAACATGGCCATCGCGGGCGAGCTCGGCTACCTCGACTTCGACGCCGACCTCGCCGTCGATCCGAGCGAGGTGGACCGCTACGACCGTTCCGAGCTCATCGTCGTCTCCACCGGCTCGCAGGGGGAGCCCTTCAGCGCCCTGTCGCTCATGGGCGCCGGCGAGCACCGGACGCTTCAGGTGGGGGAGGGCGACCTGGTCATCCTCGCCTCGAGCCTGATCCCGGGCAACGAGCAGGCGGTGTTCCGCTCCATCAACAACCTCTCCCGGCGTGGCTGCACCGTCATCCACGGCGGCATCGCCCACGTGCACGTCTCCGGGCACGCCAGCCGCGAGGATCTCGTGCTGTTCCACAACATCGTCGAGCCCGAGCACTTCGTGCCGGTCCACGGTGAGCACCGGCACCTGCGTGCCCACGCCGAGATCGCCAAGGAGACCGGCTGCCTGCCGGAGAAGGTGCTGATCTGCGAGGACGGTGACTCGCTCGTGCTCTCCGACGGCGAGGTGACCCGGGGGGAGGGCCGTCCGACCAGCCACGTCTACATCGACGGGCTGCTCGACGACGTCGGCCCAGCGCTGCTGCGCGACCGTCGCCGCATCGGTGAGGACGGCATCTGCATCGCGGTGGTCACCATCGACCCGCACGAGGGTCGGGTCGAGGGCGACGTCGTGGTGACCCAGAAGGGGGTCGTCTTCCACGGCGCGGCCGAGGTCATCCTGGACTCCGCCCGCCGCGCCGTCGAGCGCGAGCTCGAGGGGCTCGGCGCGTCCCGGTTCGAGGACACCGCGGCGATCTCCCGCCACGTCGTGCAGGCGCTCGGGAGGTTCTGGAAGGCGGAGACGGGCCGGCGGCCCTTCATCCTGCCGATCGTGCAGGAGGCCTGAGGCTGGCACGGCGCCCCGCCGGCGCCGTGCCGCCGGCATCCCTCACGCCGCCGGCGCGCCTCCGACCCGCTCGAGCAGGTGAGCGATCACGTCCGCGGCGGTGTAGGACGGCGAGCCGTTCAGCAGGCGCTTGAGGTCGACGAGGTCGTCGCCGGCGGTCAGCACGGGCGGCTCGGCGTACCCGCCGCGGCGCACCTGCCCGAGGTCGATCGCGGTCAGCAGGCCGTTGCACAGGCAGCGCCGGCCGGCCGCGTCCTCCTCGGTGCCGCCCTTGGCGACGAAGTCGGCGATGGGCTCGGCCGAGCAGCGGTAGCCGTGGCTGCCGTCCTCCTTGGCGTACACCTCGCGCAGGTAGCCCACATCGCACTTGCGCGGCCGCGCCTCGGCCACGGCCTCCTCGGCGATGGTGCCCTCGAGTTCGACGAGCTTGAAGGGGAAGCCGGTGGGGCTCGCGATCGGGTCGGTGCGCACCGACATCGAGCCGTCGACGACACGGGCGAGGACCGCCTGCTTGAGCGCGGGCGTCAACCCGGACTCCTCGCAGAAGGCGAAGGCGGTCCCGACCTGCACGCCGCTGGCTCCGGCCGCGAGGGCCTGCTCGACCCGCTGCGGCGACCCGTACCCGCCGGCCAGCCAGAAGGGCTTGCCGAGCGCTGCGATCGCGTCGAGCTTCACCGCATCGCGGGGTCCGTACACCGGCTGGCCGGTCTCGTCCAGCGCGCCGCGCCCACGGGGCGGGGCGTTGTGGCCACCGGCGACGGGCAGCTCGACGACGTAGCCGTCGGGGCTGCCGGAGGCGTTGCGGTCCAGGTAGGTCGCGAGCGTGTGGGAGGAGACGATCGCGAGGAACCGCGGCCGCTGGACCGCGGGGGCAGGGTGGCCGTCCAGGAAGCCTGCGGGTGAGAAGCGGGAGATGGCCTTCTCGCCCCCCGCGACGTCGATACGCAGCTCCACGTCCTCGTGCCGGGCGAGGCGGTCGAGGATGGCCGGGATGTGGGCCGGGATGCCGGCGCCCATCAGCACCGCGTCCGCACCGGCGAGCACCGCGCCGTACAGCGACGGCAGGGTGGGCAGCTGGATCTTCTCGAGGTAGTTCACACCGACCGGTCCCTGTGCGCCGGCCTTGGCGAGGGTCACCTCGACGAAGTTGGCGACGACGAGCAGCTCGAGGTCCTTGCGGGCCGGCTCGAGCACGGGCCGGGCCACGCCCGGGAACCGGGCGCCGGTCCGCCGCGGGGTCTCGCGCAGGTAGCGGTCGCGGACCCGTGCCGCGATCTCCGGCACCGGGAACGCGTCCAGGGCGCGGCGCAGATGCCCCCCCGGGTCGCCCTCCCACAGACGCCGAGCGACGGTGACGGCCACGGCCGTGCCGGAGACGACCCCGAGCTGGCCGGCATCGGCGACCGCGCGGGCCAGCTGCCAGCTGGAGGCACCGACGCCCATGCCGCCCTGGATGATGATCGGTTCCACGCGTGCCTCCTGATGGCCGGTGCGCTCACCCGGGGTGCGGCCGGGTGCGTTCCGCTGCCGTAGCTTACGGTGTCGTAACCGTAGCCTCGCAGGGGGAGCGGCGCCACCCCCGTCGCGTGCGCTCAGCGCCTGTTGGCGCGCGAGGTGCCAGGGCCGTAGTTCCACCGGTGTACGTGCCGTTACGCTGTCCGGGCCACGCCGACCGAAGCGAGGGGGTGCCGTGGCGTCGTCCACGAACACGCGCAAGCGCGGCGCCCCGCGCTCGTCCGGATCCAGCAAGGGCGCCGGCCAGCGTGGCCGCGCCGGTGGGTCGGCCTCGAGCGGTTCCGGCCGCGCCGGCAGCAAGGGTGCCGCGAGCAAGGCGAAGGGCGGCACGGGCTCGGGGGGCAGGGGCAGGGGTGGTGGCGGCGCGGACCCGGCGCCCGGGGCGATCCGCAGCCACCTCGGTGAGCGCCGCCGGGAGATCGGCGGGCTCGCGCTCATCGTCCTCGGGGTCCTCGCCGGGCTCGGTACCTACGCGGACGCCGCAGGTCCGGTGGGCGAGTTCCTCGAGGCCGTGGCGCTCGGTCTGCTCGGGCTGATCGGCTACATCGTCCCGGTGCTGGTCACCTGGTTCGGCCTGCTGGTCGTGATCGGTCGCCCGGCGCCGGAGGTGGGTCGGATCGCCATCGGCGCCGTGCTGAGCCTGATCGGGGTCCTCGGCGCGCTGCACCTGCTCGCGGAGTCGCCGGACCCGAGCGAGGGCATCCGGCTGCTGTGGCGCGCGGGCGGCCTGTTCGGCTGGCTGATCGCGACCCCGCTCGTGTGGGCGCTGTCGGTGTGGGGCGCGGTCGCGGTGCTGCTCGCGGTCCTGTTGCTCGGCTCCCTCGTGATCACCGGGACGCCCTTCAGCCGTGTGCTGGAGCTGCTGCGCGGCGCGCTGCCCTCGCGCCGGGATCGCCCGGACGACCCCGACCCTGCGGCCGCGCCCGAGGCTCAGGAGCCGCCGGGGGGCCGCGCACGCCCGGCAGGTCACGAGGTGTCGCAACCGGAGGCCACGCCCGGCTCGCCCGGGACGCGGGTGCGCGCCACCCTTGCGGAGACCAGCGTGTCCCAGCCCCCGCTGGCGCAGGGGTTGGTCGGCGACGATGCCGCCGAGGGGCAGGACGAAGGGCGGGTCCCGGATCCGCCGGTGGATCGCGCCCGTGTCCCCGACGACGCGACCATCCGCAAGGCCGCGAAGGTGCGTCCGGTCGCCAGCTCCGCCGACTACCGGCTGCCATCCCTGGACCTGCTCGCCTCCGGTCGCGTGGTCGGGCGGGACTCGGCGCGGGTCATCGAGGCCCAGATCGTCGCGCTGCAGGAGACCTTCGATCAGTTCGGCATCGACGCCACCGTCGCACGCTCCAGCCGCGGGCCGACCGTGACCCGTTTCGAGATCGAGCTCGGCCCCGGCGTCCAGGTGAAGAAGGTCGCCTCGATGGGGGACGACATCGCCTACGCGCTGGCGGCGCCGGACGTGCGGATCGTCGCGCCGATCCCGGGCAAGTCGGCCATCGGGGTGGAGGTCCCCAACCGGCAGCGGGACCTGATCACCCTCGGCGACATCCTCCGCAGCCCCGAGGCGACGCGCGATGCCCACCCGCTCACCGTCGCCCTCGGGGTCGACATCGCGGGGACGCCGGAGCTGATCAACCTCGCGACCATGCCGCACCTGCTGGTCTCGGGGGCGACGGGCTCGGGCAAGTCGGTGACGCTGAACGGGATGATCTCCTCGGTGATCATGCGGGCCCGCCCGGACCAGGTGCGGATGATCCTGATCGACCCGAAGCGGGTGGAGCTGAACGCCTACGAAGGCGCCCCGCACCTGCTCTCCCCGGTGGTCACCGATCCGCGGCGCGCCGCGGACGCGGTCCAGTGGTGCGTGAAGGAGATGGAGCAGCGCTACGAGCTGCTCGCGCACCTCGGGTACCGCAACATCGACGGCTACAACGACGCGGTGGCGGCTGGCGAGGTGGCGACCCGGCCCGGGCCGCCCGACGCGGACGGGCTGCCCACCGAGCTTCAGGCCCAGCCCCTGCCCTACATCCTGCTCGTGATCGACGAGCTCGCGGACCTCATGCTGGTCGCCCCCCGCGATGTCGAGGACGCGATCTGTCGCATCGCGCAGATGGCCCGGGCGGTCGGGATCCACATGGTCATCGCGACCCAGCGGCCCTCCGTGGACGTGATCACCGGGCTGATCAAGGCGAACATCCCCTCCCGGCTCGCGCTGCAGGTCGCCTCGCAGACCGACTCACGCACGATCATCGACATGAACGGTGCGGAGAAGCTGGTCGGCAAGGGCGACATGCTGTTCAAGCCAGCGAGCCAGGGCAAGCCCACCCGGCTGCAGGGCTGCTGGGTCACCGAGCGCGAGATCGCCGCCGCGGTCGCCTTCTGCAAGGGCCAACGCCAGGCCGAGTACGACGACGGGGTCGTGAAGGAGGGCGCGGCTGCCGAGCAGGTCGACGCGCAGCGCAGCGGCGACGACGGCTCCGACGCGGCCCTGCTGCGCCGCGCAGCGGAACAGGTCGTGGTCAGCGGGCTCGGCTCCACCTCGATGCTGCAGCGCAAGCTGAGGATCGGCTTCGCCCGGGCAGGTCGGCTCATGGACGAGCTCGAGGAGCTCGGTGTCGTCGGCCCGAACGAGGGCTCCAAGGCCCGCGAGGTGCTGTGGTCACCGGAGCAGCTCGAGGAGGCGCTCAGCCAGGGGTGGTTCTGACCGGTACCGCCCGAGCGCTCCGGTTCGACCCGTCAGCGCCAGCGGAACTCGCCGGAGGCCTGCGGGCGTTCGCCCCTCAGTTGCCGGCGGCCGTTCGCGAGCGCGAGGCCGCCGCCGACCACCAGCGCCGCGAGCAGCACCAGACCGACGCGGTCGCGCGGGGTCTCCGCCAGCGCGCGACGGCCGGTCTCCTCCTCGACGCTCTCCGTGACGGTCCCGTCGCCCGGTTCCTCGGCCGCCAGGGCGGGCACGGCGAGGAGCGTCAGCGCCAGCAGCGCGACGCAGGCGAGCAGTCCGAGGCGGGTTGAGGTGTTCATGGCGGCGCATGCTAGCCACCCGGCGAGCGGGGGACGGAACCCGATCAGGCGCAGGGTGCGCGCGGGCGTCCTCGGCCGTAGGCTGACGTCTACGCCGCCCCGAGATGGCAGGCACCGACGCCGGCCCGGTGGGTGGACGGCAGGGTCGATGGAGCACCATGGCCGAGGACGAGGCGACGACGGGCATCGGGGCCGCCCTCAGGGAGGCTCGCCAGGAGCAGGGCCGCTCCCTGGAAGATGTGGCCCTCTCGTTGCGTGCCCGGGTCGCCCAGCTCGAAGCCCTGGAGGACGAGCGCTTCGGCAGCTTCGGTGGGGACGTGTACGCCAAGGGGTTCCTGCGCAGCTACGC
Organism: Nitriliruptoraceae bacterium; assembly: GCA_046541215.1. Lineage (GTDB taxonomy): Bacteria > Actinomycetota > Nitriliruptoria > Nitriliruptorales > Nitriliruptoraceae > T1Sed10-7. The sequence goes on along the minus strand of JBKHDS010000032.1, from coordinate 4,508 downwards.
GCAGGAGCTCGGTCTCGACCCGGCGCCGCTGCTCGACACCTTCCGGCGCGAGGTGAGCCACGACGACGTGCACGCCGCGGTCCTGGTCAAGGACGTCGGTACCCCCAAGCCCTCGCGCGGGGCGCCGCCGGCGTGGATCGGCTGGCTGCTCGCCATCGTCGTCGTCGCTGCGGGGCTCGCCGTGCTCGGTACGACCGATGGTCGCTCCCCGGACCAGGCCGACCCCGACGAGCCCGTCGGGCCGCCGCCGGTGACCGCGGAACCCGAGGACGAGGACCCGGACGAGGATGCCGAGGAGCCGGAGCCCGAGCCGGAACCGGAGCCCGAGCCGGAGCCCGAGCCGGCGCCGGAGCCGACGGGCGTCGACCTCCTGCTGGCCTTCGAGGCCACCTCATGGATCCGGGTCATCGCCGATGACACCCCCGTGCTCGAGCAGGAGATCGCCCCGGGCGAGACCCTGCGCTTCGAGGCCGAGGAGCGCATCGAGATCCGTTTCGGGAACCCGGGCGGGGTGCGGGTCACCCTCAACGGCGAGGACCTCGGACCGCCCGGTGAGCCGGGGCAGCCCATCACGCTGCTGTTCACCCGCGACGGCGTCGAAGAACCCGCACCTGCCTGACCGCGATCCCACAGCGTCGCAGCCGTCGTCGTTCGACGACCCCCGAAAGGCCCCCGTCCGTGTCCACCTCCGCCGCCGACACGATCGGGGCACCAGCTGCGCCGGTGCGGCGGGCCGCGCCGAAGGTCGCCATCGTCACCCTCGGGTGCGGCAGGAACGAGGTCGACAGCGAGCAGTTGGCAGGCCTCTTCCACCGCGACGGCAGCGAGGTCGTCGCGGACCCGGCCGATGCCGAGGTGGTCCTGGTCAACACCTGCACCTTCATCGCCCCGGCGAAGCAGGAGTCGATCGACACGATCCTGGCGGCCTGCCAGCTCAAGCAGGAGGGCGCTCGGGCCGTGCTCGTCGTCGGCTGCATGGCCCAGCGCTACCCCGAAGAGCTGGCCGAGGCGATCCCGGAGGCCGACGCCATCGTCGGCTTCGACGGCTACCCCCGCCTGCCGGGGATCGTCGATGACGTCCTGGCCGGCCGTGAGATGGCCCGGGTGCTCGGGGTGGCCCCCGCCCACCCGGGTTCCCGGCCAGGAGCGGCGGGGCGCCGCGACCTGCCGCTGCTCATGGCCCCAGCGACGGCCGTCCAGGACGAGTTGGATCGGATCCCGGCCAGCGGCCCACGCTTCCCGCTGCGCCACCTCGACCCTCGTGCCGGTCCCCGATCCTGGGCGTACCTGAAGATCGCCTCGGGGTGCGATCGGGTCTGCACCTTCTGCGCGATCCCCTCCTTCCGCGGACGCTTCCGGTCCCGGCCCCTGGACGAGCTCGTGGCCGAGGCCCACTGGCTGGCGGCGCAGGGCATCCGGGAGCTGGTGCTCGTGAGCGAGAACACCACCTCGTGGGGCAAGGACCTCCCCGGTGGACGGCGCTCGCAGCCTGGCCTGCTGGACGCCCTCGCCGAGGTGGAGGGCATCGAGCGGTTGCGGCTGATGTACCTGCAGCCCGCCGAGCTCACCGACGAGCTGCTGGTGGCCATCACCACCCACCCCAAGGTCGCGAGCTACCTCGACCTCTCCCTCCAGCACGTCTCCGGGCCGGTCGTCGCGCGCATGGGCCGGTCGGGAGACGAGGAGCGGTTCGCCGCCGTGATCGCTCGGGCCCGTGAGCTGGACCCTGACGTCGTCCTGCGCTCGAACTTCATCCTCGGGTTCCCCGGCGAGACCGAGCAGGACGTCGCCCGGCTCGAGCGCTTCCTCACCGAGCAGCGCCTGGACTGGGCCGGCTTCTTCGCCTTCAGCGTCGAGGATGGCACGCCGTCGGCCACGCTGCCGGACCAGGTGCCCGCCGCGGTGGCGCTCGAGCGGTTGCGTCACGTGGCCTCGGTCCAGGAGCGCGTGGCCGATGCCGCCGCACGCCGCTTCCTCGGCCGCCGCCTCGAGGTGCTCGTCGACGAGGCCACCGACGAGGGCGGCAGCGTCGGTCGGAGCTTCCGCGAAGCGCCCGACACCGACGGCGAGGTGGCCCTCATCGCCCCCGACGGCCGGCCGGCCGCGCTACCCGTGGGTCGCATCGTCACCGCTCGTGTGCTCGACTCGGTGGGCGTGGATCTGGTGGCCGAGGTCAATCCGGTGGCGGCAGGAGGCGAGGGTGGCTGAGCGGAGCGGGCCGGGGGAGCACCCGGGCGAGCTCGACGCGGACGAGCAGACCACGCCTGAGCGTGCGGCCCGTGACCCGATCCTCTCCCGCCAGGCGCTCAACCTCCCCAACGCCTTCACCTTCCTGCGCGCCCTGCTCGTGCCGGTGGTCCTGTGGCTCCTCCTCGTCGATAGCACGGCCGCCCGCTGGTGGGCCTTCGCGATCTTCACGGTCGCGGCCCTCACCGACACCGCCGACGGCTGGGTGGCCCGCCGCTACGGCCGGGTCACCCCCTTCGGGCAGCTCGCGGACCCCCTCGCCGACAAGCTGCTGGTGATCGGCGTGCTCGCCTCCCTGGCTCTGGTGGGTGAGGTGCCCTGGTGGGCGGTCGGCGTCATCGTGGCCCGCGAGGTCGCCGTCACGGTCCTGCGGACGCGGCTCGTGCAAGGGCTCGGGCTGGTGATGCCCGCGAGCCACGCCGGCAAGGTGAAGGCGGTCGCCCAGATGGTCGCGATCGGGGCGTACCTGCTGCCGGTCCTGGACGGGCTGATCCCCGACCTGCTGCTCTACCTCGCGGTGGTGCTCACGATCTGGTCCGGCGTCGACTACGCCTTCCAGGCGGGTCGGCTCGCCCGGGCCGCCCGTTCCGAGCGGGGTGCGGCGGACGCCCGATGACGACCCGTGCGGCGGTGTTGTCGGTCGGCAGCGAGCTCCTGCTCGGTGATCTCACCGACACCAACGCGACCTGGGTGAGCCGGCGCCTGACCGAGTTGGGCGTCGAGGTGGTGTGTCACCTCGCCGTCGGCGATGACCTCGACCAGCTCGTCACCGCCGTGACCAGGCTCGCTGCCGAGGTGGACCTCGTCGTGGTCGGCGGTGGGCTCGGGCCGACCGTGGACGACCTGACCCGCGACGCCCTGGCCGCCGCAGCCGGAGTCCCCCTCGAGGATCGGCCGGAGCTCGCCGAGCAGCTCACCGCCCGGTTCGCGGCGATGGGGCGGCGCATGGCCGCCCAGAACCTCCGCCAGGCGCGCCTGCCGGTCGGGGCGCGCGCCATCGCGCCGGTCGGTACCGCGCCGGGCCTGCACCTCGAGCTCGCCGGCACCCACGTCGTCGCCCTGCCCGGGGTGCCCTGGGAGCTGCAGGCCCTGTTCGATGCGGCGGTCGTGCCGCTGGTGGTGGAGCTGACCGGGGGCGGGGTGACCCTGACGCGGGTCCTCCACGTCGCCGGGCGGGGGGAGTCCGACGTCGCCGAGGTGGTCGAGCCCCTGGTGGAGGGTCGCGAGGGCGTCGTGCTGTCCTTCCTCGCCAAGGCCCACGAGATCCAGGTCCGCCTCACCGTCAACGACCGGGACCGGGCTCGGGCCCTGGTGCGCTCCGAGCCGCTGGTCGAGGAGCTCATGGCCGCCCTGGGAGAGGCGGTCGTCGGGGTGGACGACGAGGATCTCGAGACCGCGGTGGTGCGGCTGCTGGCGGCTCGTGGTCGTACCGTCGCCACCGCGGAGTCGGTGACCGGGGGGGCCATCGCGGCGCGACTGGCCCGGGTGCCGGGTGCCTCCGAGGTGCTCACCGGCGGCGCGGTGGTCTACCAGCGCCACGCGAAGGAGCAGGTGCTCGGTCTGCCGGCGCGCCTCCTCGACGAGCACGGCACCGTGTCGGAGGTGACGACCCGGGCGCTCGCGGAGGCGGCCCGGGCCCGGTTCGGCAGCGACCACGCCCTGGCGGTCACGGGGGTCGCCGGCCCGTCGGAGGTGGACGGGCTGCCGGTCGGGACCGCCTTCTGGGCCCTGGCCAGCGCCACGGCCGGGACGGAGGTCCACGGCCGGCGCATCCCGGGCGACCGCACCCAGGTCATCGCGCGTGTCGGTACCGCCGCGCTGGACCTCCTGCGGCGTCGGCTGAGCGCCCCGCCGGCGTGAGCGAGCGGACCTTCGTGGCGCTCGGGCTGCCGAGCGAGCCGCGTGCCCGCCTCGCCGCCGCTACCGCCTGGCTGCGCGGCCAGTCGCCGGGCTTGCGTCCCACGGCACCGGACACCTGGCACCTGACCCTCGCCTTCCTCGGGCCGCTCGACGAGGACGGCCAGCACGCGGTCGCCGGCCACCTCGCGCGTGTGGTGGCACGGGCGGCCTCGGTGCCGGCGCCGTGGCTGGAGCTGGACCGCGCGGGCCGGTTCGGTGACCGCGTCCTGTACGTCGCGGTGCGCGACGAGCCGGCCGGCCGCCTGGCCGCCCTCGTGGACGCGCTGCGGGCCGATCTGGCCGAGGCCGGGTTCGCGCTGCCCACCACCGGCTTCCAGGCCCACATCACCCTCGCGCGCTCG
>JBKHDS010000031.1:0-12784 GCA_046541215.1 Nitriliruptoraceae bacterium | reverse complement strand
TCCTGGTCGCATCGCTCGGTGTCCGCTCGCTCGGACGCGGGAACCTAGCGGTCCGCCCGGTGCCACATCACGTTGGGCGGTCAGCCGGTGCCGAGCAGGCGCTCGAGTGCGCGACGGATCGGCCCCGGCTGGTCCTGCGCCCAGCGCACCGCCGCGGCGACCGCGTCCTCGTCGTCGCTGGGGGCCTCCTCGCCGTCCAGGTCGGGCGGCGCGGTCAGCGCGAGCACGATCACCGGGTCGGGCAGCCGGTTGTCCATCCCGTGGACGGTGTCGGCCGGGACGAGCATCGCCCCCATCGGGTCGAGCCCCACCTCGCCGTCGTCGGTCACGAACCAGGGCCGGCCGCCGATGACCGTGTAGACCCGGTCCCGCTCGGGGTCGTGGAGGACCCCCGTGCTGGCGCCCGGCTCCAGGCACCACAGGTCGACGGCGAGGTGGTCGGTGCGGAACACGCGCACGCGGGTGGCTGGTCCGGCACGGAAGTCGGCGTAGTCGCGCAGGTCCACGGGCCGGACCCGCGGGAGGGACGCCGGCGCGTCGGGAGCGCGCGCGGCGTCGGGCGCGGGCTCGTCGATCGGGCGGTCCTCATCCATGCCTGCGGACGGTACTCGACGTCGTCTGTGGGGTCCCGACGTCGGGGGGTGGTCGCTGGCCCACGGGCACGTGCGCGCGGTCTCGCCGGCGCGTCCGGGGTGCCCGGCGCCCGGAGTCCTCGCCTTCGCGATGCGCCAGTAGGCTGCGGCGTCCCGTCCTGCGAGGAGCCGTCGTGCCCACCATCGATGTCGTCACCGCCCCGATCGAGACGAGCGCAGCCGATCTGCTCGCGGTCGGTGTCTTCGCACCCGCGTCGGGGGAGCGCACCGACCCGTTGGAGCTCGGCCCGTCCGCCGCTCGGCTCGCCGAGGTCGCCGGGCTGGACCTGGTCGCCGAGCTCACCGCCGCCGGCTTCAGCGGCAAGCCGGGCACCAGCTTGCGCGTCCCGACCCGGGGGGCGCTGCCGGCCACGACCCTGCTGGTGCTGGGCCTGGGTGCCCGGGAGAAGGTCGCCGCCACACCGCTGCGCCGGGCGGCGGCCGTCGCCGTCCAGGCAGCGGAGCGGGTGGAGACCCTGACGCTCGGCCTGCTGGACCCGATCGATGACCTCGACCTCGCCACCATCGCCGCAGCGGTGACCGAGGGTGCGGTGCTCGGGGCCTACCGCTTCACCACCTACCGGTCCGAGGCACCCACGCACGAGCTGACCACCATCGCTCTCCACACCGGTTCGGACGACCTCGCGGCGGTCCGCGCCGCCGTGGCACGCGCCCAGGTCGTCGCCCAGGCCCAGTGCCTGGTCCGCGACCTCGTCAACACCCCGCCGCAGGACAAGCGGCCGCCCGCGCTCGCCGCCCGCACCGAGGAGGAGGTCGCGGGGCTGCCGATCACCGTCACCGTGCTGGACGAGGACGCGCTCGCCGAGGGGGGCTACGGCGGGATCCTGGGCGTCGGCCAGGGCTCGCAGGCTCCGCCACGGCTCGTCGAGCTGCGCTACGCCCCTGAGGGCGCCGAGCGTCACGTCGCGATCGTCGGCAAGGGCATCACCTTCGACACCGGCGGGCTGTCGCTGAAGCCCTCCGATGCGATGATGACCATGAAGATGGACATGGCCGGTGCCGCGACCGCGCTCGCCGTGGTGAAGGCCGCGGCCCAGCTCGAGCTGCCGGTCGCGGTCACCTCGGTGCTGGCACTGGCCGAGAACATGCCGTCGGGCTCGGCCACCCGGGTCAGCGACGTGCTGGTCGCCCGCAACGGGACCACCATCGAGGTCACCAACACCGACGCCGAGGGGCGCCTCGTCCTGGCCGACGCGCTCGTGCACGCTGGCGAGCTCGAGCCGGACGCGATCGTGGACGTCGCCACCCTCACCGGCGCCGCGGTCGTCGCGCTCGGGGACCGTATCGGCGTGCTCATGGCCAGCGACGACGACCTCGCCGAGGCGCTGCTGACCGCGGGGACCGCGGCGGGGGAGCCGCTGTGGCGCCTGCCGGTGGCGACCGAGGCCTACGGGGACCGGCTCGAAGGTGCGGTGGCGGACCTGCGCAACACCGCCGGACGCGAGGCGGGAACGATCTACGCCGGGCTGTTCCTGCACCGTTTCGTCCCCGAGGGCACGCCCTGGGCACACCTCGACATCGCCGGGACGGCCTGGACCGACACCGCCCGCGGCGAGCTGAGCAAGGGCGCGACCGGCATCCCGGCCCGCACCCTGCTCACCTGGCTCCAGGACGGCTGACCGCGCGCACGTTCCCTGCGCCTATCCGCAGGGACGTGACCCGAACGCCAGGCCTTGGGCCCCTCGGGCGTTGCACGCGACACGTTCCCTGCGCCTACCCGCAGGAACGTGCGCGTGGGGTGTGTGGGGCACCGGCTGGCACGGGCACGGCCCTGCGTCGCGCCCGGGCGGACTAGCGTCGGCGACGGGTGCCGAGGAGGGGAGCCGCGCCATGGCAACGCCGCTGCACGGGGGACGACTGGTCGCCGACCACCTCGCCGACGAGGGCATCGACGCGCTGTTCACGCTCACCGGCGGTCACATCAGCCCGATCTTCGACGGCTGCAAGGACCGCGGGATCCGGGTCCTCGACGTCCGCCACGAGCAGGCCGCCGCCCACGCCGCCGACGCCTACGGCCGCCTGACCTTCCGCCCGGGCGTCGCCGCGGTGACCGCCGGGCCCGGGGTGACCGACGCGATCACCGGGGTGACGAACGCCTTCTACGCCAACAGCCCCGTGGTGCTGCTCGGCGGCCGCAACCCGCTCGCCCTGGAGGGCATGGGGGCGCTCCAGGACGCCCCGCAGCTCGAGCTGCTGCGACCGGTCGCCAAGCGCGTCGACACGGTCCTGGAGACGCGGCGCACCCGGGAGGTGCTGGACGCCGCGTTCCGGGCCGCGCTCGCGCCCCGCATGGGGCCGGTCTACGTCGACCTGCCCATGGACGTGCTCATGACACCGGTCGACCCGGACCACCTCGCGGTCAGCGGGGGGCAACGAGCGACGGCCCCGCCCGCACCGGACCCGGACGCCGTCGCCGCGGTCGCGGACCTGCTGGCCGCAGCCGAGCGGCCCGTGGTGCTGTGCGGCTCGGGGACCTACTGGGCCCGGGCCTCGGGGGAGCTCGACCAGCTCGCCCGCACCGCGGGGCTCCCGGTCTACGTCAACGGCATGGCCCGCGGCATCCTGCCGAGCGACCACCCGCACCTGCTCGCGTTGTCCCGCCGTCAGGCCCTCAGGCAGGCCGACGTGGTGCTCGCCCTCGGCATCGACTTCGACTTCCGGGTCGGGTACGGCCGCCCGCCCGCCTACCGCGACGACGTCGAGGTGGTCCACGTCGATCCGCAGCCCGACCGCATCGGGCACAACCGGCCCGTCGCCCACGGCATCGTCAGCGACGTCGCGAGCTTCCTGCGCGCTCTGCTCGCCCACGACGACCGCTTCGGCCGCACCGCGGCGAGCCCGTGGTTCGAGCAGCTGCGCGCCGAGGAGTCCCGCCGCCGCGCGGCCCGGGACGAGGCCGCGGCCTCGGACGCGAGCCCCGTCCACCCGCTGCGCTTCGCCCGCGAGGTGGCCCGCTGGGCGGACCCGGACGCGATCGTCATCGGCGACGGCGGGGACATCGTGGCGCACACCGCCGGCCAGGTCCGCATCGACCGTCCCGGTCACTGGATGGACCCGGGGCCCTTCGGGTGCCTGGGGGTCGGTGCCCCCTTCGCCCTGGCCGCGGCACACGTCCACCCGGACAAGCAGGTGCTGGTCGTCTACGGCGACGGCTCCTTCGGGTTCAACGCGATGGAGTTCGAATCGGCCGCCCGGCAGGGCCTGCCCTTCGTCGGCATCGTCGGCAACGACGGAGCCTGGGGGGAGATGAAGGCGTTCCACGAGCGGGTCTACGGCCCGGACGGCATGGTCGCCCAGGACCTCGATCAGCAGGTCGCCTACGAGCGGGTGGTCGAGGCGCTGGGCGGGTACGGCGAGCGCGTCGAGCGTCCCGAGGACATCGGCCCGGCGCTGGACCGGGCCGCCGCGAGCGGGGTGCCGGCGCTGGTCAACGTGCTGCTCGACCGCACCTTCCGGCGCGAGTCCGCGGCCGCGTACGGCGCGTGAGGGACGTCGGTCGAGGAACCGGGCGGGTCAGGCCGAGGTGGCATCCTCGGTCGGTGCGCCGAGCTTGGAGAGGAAGCGCTCGCGGTCGACCAGCACGCGACGGTGCTTGACGAGCGCGATCTGCGTGCCGTCCTGGTCGACGGAGATGTGGAACTCCAGCCGTCGGCCGTGGTGGCCGATCAGGGTCGCCTGCGCGCACACCGTGCCCCCGACGCTCGTGGGTTCGAGGTGGTCCACCTCGGCCCACGTCCCGACCGAGGTCTGGCCCGGCTCGAGCTGGTCGGCGATCGCGTCCACGCACGCACCCTCGGCGAGCGCCAGCAGGGCCGGCGTGGCGAGCACGGGCACATCGCCGGATCCCAGCGCGGTCGCGGTGTGCTCCTCGCCGACGGTCAGGGTGCGGGCGAGCTTCAGTCCCGGGTCACAGCGGCCCATGGTGTGGTGCGCTCCTCACGAGGTGGGGCCGGGACGGTAGCGGCCGCGGCCGCCCGGCGGGAGGGCCCCTGGGCGCTGGCACCCCGCCCGGAGGAGGGAGGCCAGTGTCGCGTCTGCCGGTCGGCCCCGCGCGGTTGGTCGTCGACGGCGTCGAGGTGGCACCCTGTCCGCTCCCTGCTCGCTCCCACCCGGAGGAACCCCCGCCCGTGACCGCTCCCGCCGCCGTGCTCGCCCTCGTGCTGGCCACCACCGCCGTCGGCAGCTCGGTGCTGCTGTGGTTCGGACCGACCTTCGGCCACCTGCGTCGCGGCTACGAGCTGTTGACCGGCGCGACCATCGCCCTGCTGGCCCTGGGCGCGTGGTCGGCGTTCGCTGGACCGATGGTCTCGCTGGAGGGGAGCGCCGCCGCCGCGGACGGCGCGCTTGCGCGCACCCTCCTGCTCGCCTTCGCCGGGGCGACCACGCTGGCGGTGATCGCGCGCGCGGCCCGGGTCCCCGACCTGGCCGCCCGGGCACTCGGGCTCGTGGCGACCCTGCTCGGGCTCGCGTCCTTCTGGCCGCTGGCGGTGGTCCGCGCCGAGCTGGGCGGGGCCGGTGGGGTCGTGCAGGGACTCGCGGAGCTCGTGCTCGGGGCGACCCTGATGGGCGCGATCTGGGTCGGCCTGATCCTCGGTCACTGGTACCTCGTCGAGCGGCGTCTCTCCAACCGCTACATGGTGTGGATCGCGTGGACCAACGTGGTCGCGATCGGGGCGGGGCTCGGGTCGGTGCTGCTGTCGGCCCGCAACCCCGCGCCGTGCGAGGGGTTGGAGCCCGGTGGCCCCTTCGAGCAGTGCGCGATGCTGTTCGCGCCGGTGCTGCGCATCGGCTCGATGACGATCGTGCTCGGGCTCGGGGTGCTCGCGCTGCTCGCGCTCATCGCGGGCTTCAACGTCAAGCTCGCCCGCGAGGGTGGCCGGTCGATCCAGGCCTCGACCGGGATGTTCTACCTCGCCGTCATCCTCGCGCCCGCGGTGGAGTTCGCGGCCAAGGTCCGCTTCTTCTAGCCAGCCGACGAGGAGGCGGTCGAGGTCCGGTCGCTCCCGCCGCTCGGCGCCGACCCCGCGGTGGCCAGCAGCAGGCCGCCGTCCAGCGGGAGCAGGACGGTGGTGAACCGCGCATCGTCGGCGAGCTGCTGGAGGCCGAGGGCGATGGCCTCGGCGTGCTGCCCGTCCTGCGCCACCTGGCGGACCACGAGGAGCCCACCGGTGCGCAGCAGCCGGCCTGCGTGGGCCAGCAGTGCAGGGCTGAGCGCAGGGGTGCTCTGGAGCAGCACCAGGTCGTAGGCGCCGTCGGAGAGCCGGTCCAGAACGCTCTCGGGGTCGCCGAGGATGGCGCGGACGCGTGCGCCGGCGTGCATCGCCTCGAAGGCGTCCGTGGCGAGCCCGTGCGCGTGGGGATCCGCCTCGATCGAGGTGAGCACGCCCCGCTCCGGCAGCTCGGGCACGATCCAGGCCCCCGAGACCCCGCCAGCCGCACCGACCTCGACGACCGCGCGCGCCCCGATCGACCGGACGGCCCAGCGCAGCAGCGCACCGAGCTCGGGGTCCGGCGGGCGGGCGGCCGCGGCCCGCCGCCGGGCCGTGACGGTGTGCTCCGGCTCGCCGGCGAAGAGCCGGCGCAGCTCGGTGGTCAGCGATGCCTCCACGGGGCCCTCCGTCCGGCTGGCGCGGTCGAACGCGTCAGCCCGCGTGCACGAACCTAGCGCAGGCGGCACCATGGCTAGGCGGGGACGCCTGCCGCCACCGGCCGGCGGTCGCACCGCAGCGCCCGCGACCGACCCCGCGACCACCCTGCGACCGCTCCGACCCGCCAGCGAGCAGCCCACCCGACCCACCCGGTGGCGACGAACCGGTGAGCGTTGCCCGCACCCCGACCCTGTCCGGAGATCCCGTGCCGTACGACCGAGACGAGTGGCGCCGACCCTGGCGCGCCGAGCCGTCGGAGCGCACCGTGACGGGTGCACCCACGCCGACCCGCACCGCACCGGACCCCGTGCGTCCGGCCATCACGCGCTTCCCGCAGCCGCCGCCGACGGGGTGGGGTCCGGAGACCGTCGGTCCGGGTTCGCCGGCGGGCTCGGTGCGTCCGCCGGACACCGTCGGCACCGTCGACGCTCCGGCCTCCCGCCGTCGCCCGCTCGGCGTGCTCCTCGGGGCCGTCCTCGGCGCCGTGCTCGGCACACTCGGCACCCTGCTGCTCACGGGCACCCTCGCTGCTGAACCCGAGGTCGCTGCCGAGTCGCCCGCGCCGCAGGAGGAGCCGGAGCGCGTGTCCGCGCCCACCATCGAGCCGCTCAGCGAGTCCTCGATCGTGCCGGCTGTGGCGGAGGCCGTGACCCCGTCGGTGGTCCGCATCGACGTCCGCGGGGATGAGGAGGGCGCCGACCTGCCCGGCACCGGTGGCCTGGGTTCGGGGGTCGTCTTCCGCTCCGATGGGCACATCATCACCAACCACCACGTGGTCGACGGGGCCGCACGGGTCGAGGTCCGGCTCGCCAACGGCGACGTGCTCGAAGCCGAGGTGGTGGGCTCCGACGAGCTCAACGACATCGCCGTGGTGAAGGTGGACGCCGATGACCTGCCGGCGATCAACCTCCGCCCGGTCGACGCCGAGCCCCTGCTCGTGGGCGAGACCGTGATCGCGATCGGCTCACCCTTCGGGCTGGATGCCTCGGTCACCTCCGGGGTGCTGTCCGCCCTCAACCGTGAGATCCGCCTGGACGAGCAGAACCCCGGTGAGGGGGTCCAGACCATCCCGTCGATCCTGCAGACCGATGCGGCGATCAACCCCGGCAACTCCGGCGGCGCGCTCGTCGACGCCCAGGGCCGCCTGGTCGGCATCAACACCGCGATCCTGACCCGGTCGGGCGCCAGCCAGGGCGTCGGGTTCGCCGTCGGCGTCGAGCAGGCGGTGTCCTCGGCCGACCAGCTCATCGAGCAGGGCTTCGTCCGCCACCCCCTGCTCGGGATCGCGGGGACCGATGTCTCCGCCGACCTCGCCGAGGAGCTCGGACTGCCCGCTCCCCGTGGGGCGGTCATCGAGTCGGTCCAGCCGGATACCGGTGCCGACGCCGTCGATCTCAGACCCGGCGACGTCATCCTCAGCGTCGATGGTGAGCAGCTGGCGACGATGTCCGAGCTGGTCGCCGAGGTACGACGGCGCATGCCCGGTGACGAGATCGCGCTGGAGATCTTCCGCGACGGCGAGACCTTCGAGGTCGAGGTCGAGCTCGGCGAGCGGCCCCGCTGACCGCGGGCGCGTCGCCGGCACGTTGACCGGGGCGTACGCTCACGCCCCGGTCCCGATCCACGGAGGGCTGCCCCGTGCCCGGTCCCCAGGAGCTCGTGGTCATCGCCGTGGTGGCGCTACTGGTGTTCGGACCGGAGCGGCTGCCGGAGATGGCCCGCACCGCCGGCCGCTGGCTCGGCCGGCTGCGCTCGGAGACCCAGCGCAACGTCGAGGAACTGAAGCGGCTCGGCGAGATCCAGCAGCTCCAGGCGGACCTGCAGGGGCTCAAGCGCGAGCTGGACGATGCCCGGCGCGACGTCTCGGGTGGGCTCAGGCAGCTCAGCGGACTGGACGAGCCGGCCGCGTCCAGCCCCGCCCGCCGCCGCGCCGCGCAGGCTGCGGCCGGCCCGCGACGCGCGGACGATGACCCGCCGCCCTTCGATCCGGAGGCGACGTGAGCGGTGGGATCGGTCGCACCGCGACCGGGCTCGCCCTCGCGGCGGCGTCCTACCTCGGCGTGCGCAGCGGCCGGCTCGACCGGTTCGACGCCACCTGCCAGGCCGTGCTCGCCTCGCCCATGCCACGCCGCTTCGACCCGGTCGTGGCGGTGGCGACCGACCTGGGCTCCAGCTTCGGGCTGGCCGGGGTCGCGAGCGTCCTGGCCGTGGCTGGCCGCCGGCGTGCGGCGGGTCGGATCGGGCTCGCCGGTGGTCTCGCCTGGGTGCTCGCCCAGGGGGTCAAGCCGGCGCTCGGGCGGCCACGGCCCTACGAGCTCGGCATGAGCGTGCGCCTGGTGTCCCCGCCCGCCGGCTCGTCCTGGCCCTCGGGCCACACCGCGGTCACGACCGCCATGGCGGCGGGGCTCGCGCAGGCGGGTGGCCGCCGTGCCGCGACGATCATGGGCGTGCTGGCGGTCGGGGTCGGGGCGAGCCGGGTCGCGGTCGGGGTGCACCACGCCACCGACGTGGTCGCCGGCGCCGGGGTCGGCCTCGTGGCCGCTGCCCTCGGGGATGCGCTGCTCACCCGGCGGCGGCCACCGCGACGCTGATCGGCCGGGCCCGAAAGCCCCGGCCAGCCAGCAGCTACGACACGCTCAGCGGCAGGCTGCGACCGAGCACCGAGCGGGTCCGCTTCGCGAGCGTCGTCGCGATCTCGGTGATGGCCTTGGAGGCCGGCAGGTCCGGGTGGGACACCACGAGCGGCACGCCGGCGTCCCCGCCCTCGGTCAGGCGCGGGTCCAGCGGGATGCGCCCGAGCAGGTCGGTCTCCAGCGCCTCGGCGAGCTCCTGGCCACCGCCGCTGCCGAAGATGTCGTGGGTCTCGCCGGTGGCCGGATCGGTGAACCCGGCCATGTTCTCCACCACGCCGACGACCCGCATCCCGGTCTGCTCGGTCGCCTTGCCCGCCCGCAGCGCGACCTTCTGAGCGGCCTGCTGCGGGGTGGTGACCACGACCATGTCCGCGTTCGGCAGCATCTGCGCCAGCGAGATGGCGATGTCCCCGGTCCCCGGGGGCAGGTCGCACAGGAGCACGTCCAGGTCCCCCCAGTGCACGTCCGAGAGGAACTGCTGGATCGCCCGGTGCAGCATGGGCCCGCGCCAGATGACCGAACGATCCGGATCGGTGAAGAACCCGATCGAGATCACCTTGCACCCGTGGGCCTGGAGCGGCATGACCATGCCGTCGAAGGCGACCGGCTTACCCGAGACCCCGAACATGCGCGGGACCGAGTAGCCCCAGATGTCCGCGTCGAGGACGCCGACGCTCAGGCCCTGCTTGGCCAGGGCCGCGGCGAGGTTGACGGTCACGGTGGACTTGCCGACCCCACCCTTGCCTGAGGCGATCGCGATGACCTCGGTGGGCGAGTCCGCCCGTGCGAAGGGGATCTCCATCTCCGGGTTGGCCGAACCGCGCTCGGCGCGCAGGTCCGCGGAGAGCTTCTGGCGCTCCTCGTCGGTCATCGACCCGAACATGACCTGGACGTCCTCGACGCCCTCGAGCTGCATGACCGCCGCGGTCACATCGGTCGTGATGCGGTCCTTGAGGGGGCAACCCGGGATGGTCAGCTTGATCTTGACCCCGACGCGCGAGCCCTCGATGGCGATGTCCTCGACCATCCCGAGCTCGGTGATCGGCTTGTTGATCTCCGGGTCCTCGACGCTGGCGAGGACCTCCATGACCTGATCGGTGGTGGGCACGTGTGACGCTCCCTCGGCGGTGGGGGGATCGGGCACCGTCGAGGGTAGCGAGGGGCGCTGTCAGGTCGGATCGGGCGTGACCCGGACCGCCTCGGCGGCGGTGATCTCGCCGGCCCAGACCCGGCTGGCGGCGTCCTCGCGCAGACGGATCAGCCCGTCGGCCCGTGCCTGGGTGGCCAGGGCACGTTCCGGTGCTCGCTCGGCCACCAGCTCCCGGAAAGCCGGGCTGATCTCGAGCAGCTCGGTCACCGCGACCCGCCCGACGTTGCCGAGCCCCTCGCACGCCCGGCACCCGGTCCCGCGGCGCAAGCGCGGCGCGGGATGGGCGTCGACCCCTCCCGGGGGTGGCCCGAGGCGCTCGAGCAGCGACGGATCGGGGTCATCGGGGACGGCGCACGCCTGGCAGACCCGGCGCGCCAGCCGTTGCGCCAGCACCAGCTGCAGCGAGGACGCGATCAGGAACGCGTCGGCCCCCAGATCCACGAGCCGAGCGACGGCCGACGGCGCGTCGTTGGTGTGCAGGGTCGAGAGCACCAGGTGGCCGGTGAAGGATGCCTCCACCGCGAGCTGGGCGGTCTCCCGGTCCCGGATCTCCCCGACCAGGACGACGTCCGGGTCCTGGCGCAGCACGTGCCGCAGCCCGCGCGCGAAGGTCAGCCCGATCCGCGGGTCGATCTGGGTCTGGTTCACGCCGGGGAGCTGGACCTCGACGGGGTCCTCGAGCGTGAGGACGTTCCGGGTCGGGTCCGAGACCTCGGCCAGCCCGGCGTACAGCGTCGTGGTCTTGCCCGATCCGGTCGGTCCGGTCACCAGCACGAGACCCTGGGGACGCTGGAGCGAGTCGAGCAGCGACCGGCGGGAGGCGGAGGACAGCCCGAGCTCGTCCAGCGAGACCATGTCGGCGCCCTGGGGCAGGACGCGCAGCACCACCGTCTCACCGTGGAGGGTGGGCATCGTGGAGACGCGCAGGTCCGTCGCCTGCCCCGCGACCGTGACGCGGGCGCGACCGTCCTGGGGCAGGCGCCGCTCGGCGATGTCGAGCGAGGCGATGATCTTCAGCCGGGACGTCGCCTGTCGCCCCAGCTGACGCGGCAGGTCCATGACCTCCCGCAGGATCCCGTCGACGCGCATGCGGACCCGGACGCCGCGGGTGTGGGGCTCGACGTGGATGTCGCTGGCGCGGGACGCGACCGCATCGTCGAGCAGCGAGGCCACGAGACGGACCACCGGCTGATCCGAGGCCTCCTCCTCGTCGAGCTCCTCCTCGACGGTGGCTTCCTCGATGACGTCCTGGCGCGCGTCCGCCCGGTAGGCCCGGCGGCGGAGCCGGTCGACGTCGGAGGCCGCAGCGGCGAACCGTTGCACCGATCGGACGCCGGTGGCCACCCGCAGGTCGTCGATCGCGACCACATCGGTGGGGTCAGCCATCGCGACCGAGAGCAGCCCGTCGTTGAAGCGGACCGGGACCAGCTGGTGCCGCTCGGCGAGCCAGGCCGGCACGGTCTCGACGGCGACGGGGTCGGGCTGCAGACCCGTGAGGTCGATCACCTGCAGCCCGAGCTGGCTGGCCAGGGCGTGCGACACCTCGACCTCGTCGATCAGCTCGAGCCGCAGCAGCGTCTGGCCGATGCGCTCCCCGGGCGGGGAGGCCTCCAGCGCCTGCGCGAGCTCCTCGGCGGTGAGGATGCCGGCGTCGACCAGGAGCTCACCGAAGCGACGGCGACGGGTCGAGCTGCCGGGGTCCGGTGCGTCCACGCGGGCCGGGTCGTGGTCCATGGTTGTCATGGGACGGCTCCGTCGGGGTCGAGCGCGGGTCGTGCTGGGTAGGCTCGCCGGCCAGCCGACGGTCGGTCCCACCATGTCCCGCATGCTACGCGCGCCACGTGCCGCGGTGCTGGTGGCGCTGCTCACCCTGATCCTGAGCGGCTGCCGGCTGGACCTGGTCGCTCCGATCGAGATCACGCCCAACGGGGCCGCCACCGCCGGGCTGTCGGTGCGGTTCGACGCCCGCCTGCTGGCCGAGCTGGACGCGCTCGGGGTCGACCCGACCGCGGAGCTCGGTGCGGCCGTGGCGGCGGATCCGGCCTGGCAGCTGGTGCGCACCCGCGAGGAGGGCGGCGAGCTGGTGGTCGCCCTGACCCGGCAGCTGCCGGATCCCGCCGCGGTCGGCCAGGTCTACCGCGACCTCGTGGCAGGGTTGTCCCCTGAGGACCCGGCTCTCGTGCTGGACGTCGAGGTGGAGCCGCTGGAGGACGGGGGGCACCGCGTCTCAGGCACCGCGCTGCTGCGACCGCCCGCCACCTCCGGGCTCGAGGTGGACGGCGAGCCGATCGGTCCCGACGCGCAGGAGCTGGAGAGCCTGGTCGCCGAGCACGTCACCGCGGCCGTCGAGGTCCGGTTCCCCGGCGAGGTGGTGAGCCACGACGGGGTCGCGCTGGACCGCAGCAGCGTGCGCTTCGACCTGGAGCCGGGTCGGTCCCGTGCGCTCACGGCCGTCGGTGCGCCACCCGCCTGGTGGGCGCGGCTGTCGCTGGACATGACGACCTGGCTGGTGCTCGCCGGGGGCCTGGTGCTGCTGGTCGGCGCCGGCCTGGTCCTCAGCGCGCGCCGTCGCGCCACCCCGGCCGGCTGACCGCGCCGTCGCGCCACCCCGGCCGGCTGAGCGTGGCGCCGGCGTGTCGGTGTGCGGTGTCGGCGCCGCTCAGGCGCGCGGCGTGAGCTCCACCAGGGTGCAGGTGTCCT
>JBKHDS010000030.1:0-12904 GCA_046541215.1 Nitriliruptoraceae bacterium | reverse complement strand
GTTCGACCAGGTCGACGAGGCCCTCAAGCAGCTCGAGGCCCAGGTCGGCCGCAAGCTCGGCGACCCCGACTCGCCCCTGCTGCTGTCCGTGCGCTCCGGCGCCGTGTTCTCCATGCCCGGCATGATGGACACCGTCCTCAACCTCGGCGCCATGCCGTCCACGGCCAAGGGCCTGGCGGCGATGGGTGACGAGTGGTTCGCCCAGGACGCCACGCGCCGCTTCCTCGAGATGTTCGGCCGGGTCGTCCTCGGCGTCGACGGGGAGCTGTTCGAACACAACGTCGAGGCAGCGAACGAGGCCGCCGGCGTCGCCAGCGAACGCGACCTCACCGTCGAGCAGCTCGCCGAGGTGGTGGCCAAGCACCGTGAGACCATCGCCGCCGCTGGCAAGGAACTGCCCGAGGACCCGCACGACCAGCTCAGGCTCGCGATCGAGGCGGTGTTCGACTCCTGGAACGGCGACCGCGCCAAGGCCTACCGCCGCATCGAGGGCATCCCGGACGACCTCGGCACCGCCGTGAACGTCCAGATGATGGTGTTCGGCAACCTCGGGGACCGGTCCGCCACCGGCGTGGCCTTCACCCGTGACCCCGCCACCGGCGAGAACGTCCACTACGGCGACTTCCTCGTCGGCGCGCAGGGTGAGGACGTCGTCGCCGGCACCCGGGCTGTCTCGCACATCGACACGATGGGCGAGACCTTCCCGAAGGCGCAGGAGGAGCTCCACGAGACCCTCGACATCCTCGAGCAGCACTACAAGGACATGTGCGACGTCGAGTTCACCATCGAGAACGACAAGCTCTGGATGCTCCAGACGCGGGTCGGGAAGCGCTCCGCCGCTGCGGCGCTGCGCATGGCCGTCGAGATGGTCGACGAGGGGCTCATCGACGAGCTCGAGGCCCTCAAGCGCGTCACCCCGAAGCAGCTCGAGGCGCTGCTCCACCCGCGCTTCGGGCCCGACGCCCCCGAGCCGATCACCACCGGGCTCGCCGCGTCCCCGGGCGCGGCGGTCGGCAAGGTCGTGCTGACCTCCCAGGAGGCCAAGGAGCGCGGCAACGCGGGCGAGGCCGTCGTCCTGGTCCGTCCCGAGACCTCCCCGGAGGACCTCGAGGGCATGGTCGCCTCGGCCGGCATGCTGACCTCCCGCGGGGGGCTCGTCAGCCACGCCGCGGTGGTCGCCCGTGGCCTGGGCAAGCCGGCGGTCTGTGGGGCCAACGAGCTGAAGATCGACGCGAAGGCCGGCACCGTCACCGTCGGTGACACGGTGATCCACGCCGACGACATCATCTCGATCGACGGCACCACCGGCCAGGTTGTGGTCGGCGAGGTGGAGCTGGTCGTGCCCGACGACGACCCGAACGTCGCCAAGCTGCTCGCGTACGCGGACAAGGTCCGCACGCTGCACATCTTCGCCAACGCCGACACCCCCGACGATGCTCGCCGGGCGCTCGAGGCGGGCGCGGAGGGCATCGGGCTGTGCCGTACCGAGCACCAGTTCCTCGGGGACCGGCTGCCCCTGATCCGCCAGATGATCCTGTCCAAGACCGAGGAGGAGGAGCGCGCCGCGCTCGAGCCGCTCGAGGCGCAGCAGAAGGAGGACTTCGAGCAGCTCTTCGAGGTCATGGACGGCAAGCGCGTCGTGATCCGGCTGCTCGACCCGCCGCTGCACGAGTTCCTCCCCGACCCGCTCGAGCTCCGGCTCAAGGAGCAGGCGGAGGGCCTCAGCCCCGAGGAGGCGAAGCTGCTCGAGGCCGCCGAGTTCTACCACGAGCACAACCCGATGCTGGGGGTGCGTGGGATCCGGCTCGGCATCCTGCGCCCGAACGTCTACGCCGCGCAGGTGCGTGCCATCATCGGTGCGGCCGTGGCCCGCAAGCAGGCCGGTGGCAACCCGCTGCCGGAGATCATGCTGCCGCTGACCGCGACCTCCCAGGAGCTCGCGTGGGGCATCGAGCTGGTCCACACCGTCGCCAAGGAGGTGCTCGAGGAGGCCGGCGTCGAGGTGGACTACACCACCGCGACCATGATCGAGACCCCGCGCGCTGCCCTGCGTGCCAAGGAGCTCGCGCCGCAGGTCGACGCGTTCTCCTTCGGGACCAACGACCTGACCCAGCTGACCTTCGGGTTCTCCCGCGACGACGTCGAGGCGAGCTACATCCCGGCGGCGCTCGAGCAGGAGCTCCTGCCTGTCGACCCGTTCCGCTCGCTGGACCCCAACGGGGTCGGTCGCCTGGTCGACATGGCGGTCACCGAGGGTCGCGAGGTCAAGGCCGACCTCGTCACCGGCATCTGCGGTGAGCACGGGGGCGACCCGGAGTCGATCCACCTGTGCCACAAGGTCGGGATGAACCACGTGTCCTGCTCCGCCTCACGCATCGAGGTGGCACGTCTGGCGGCCGCGCAGGCCGCGATGGAGCTGAGCGGTCCGGCGAGCACCGCCTGATCGCTGCGGGCGCCGGTCACCTGGGGAGGTACCGCCCTCCCGACGGTGACCGGCGGTCGCCACGACCGGCGTGGGGGGTGCGGCCCCGCGCCTCCGGCCGCGGAGCGCCGCCCGATGGGCAGGCAGCTCCGCGGCCGGTCCACGTCCGGGGCTGCTCCACCTTCGCGGCGTCCTGCGCGGTCCACCGCCTTGCACCGGCGGCGCTTCGAACCCGGCGGGGCTGGTGCTGCGTGGGTGAGCCTCGCCTACCGTGCGGGTGATGGAGCAGACCCGACGCACGATCCTGCGTGGCCTGGCCGCCTTCCGGTGGTTCGCGTGGGTGTGGATGGCCACGGTCCTGTGGTTCGCGCGGGGCAGCCTCGTCGCGCCGAGGACCGCGACCGTCCTCGTGGCTGCGGCCGGGCTGGTCACCGCGGTCCTCACCTGGCACCTGCCGCGCGCGCCGGACCGGCTCCTCAGCGGGCCTCTGGTCGGCCTGGAGGTCGGCACCGCCGTCGCGCTGCAGCTCGCCGACGGGTTCGTGTACGCGAGCCCGCACGTGTTCACCGCGAAGCAGCCGCTCGGGGTGGCGTGGCCGCTGGCCGGGGTGCTGACCGCCGGGGTCGCCTTCGGTCCGCTCGCCGGTGCCGCGACGGGCGTGCTGCTCGGCGCGGCGCGGGCCGTGAGCTCGATCGCGACCGTCGCGCCGGCACCGGATCCCTGGCTCGGACCCCTCACGCCCGAGCAGGGGCTCGCGCTGGTCACCACGACCGTGCTGTACACGCTCGCCGGTGGCATCGCGGGCTACGCCACCCGGTTGCTCGTCCACGCCGAGGAACGGCTCCGGACCGCGGAGCGCTCCGTCGCGCAGCTCGAGGCTCGCGCCGAGGTGGCACGACGCCTGCACGACGGCGTGCTCCAGACCCTCGCGCTGGTGGCCCGCCGCGCGGAGGATCCGGCGCTCGCCCGGCTCGCGCGTGACCAGGAGCGTGCTCTACGTCGTGAACTGCTCGAGCAGCGCCGTGCGCCGAGCGAGCCTGGCCGGACCGCCGCCCGCCGGCTGGCGGTCGAGCTGCGCCGGCTCGCGGACGACCTCGAGGACCGGGTCGGGGTCCGTGCCGAGGTACTGGTCCCCGACGACCTCCCCGCGCTGGCGGCGCCGGTCGCTGACGCGGTGCTCGGCGCCGTCACCGAGGCGCTCACCAACGTCGGCAAGCACGCCGCAGCCTCGCAGGTGGTGGTGTACGCCGAGCCGGGGGAGACCGAGCTGCTGGTCTCGGTGCGTGACGACGGCGTCGGGTTCGACCCGGAGCAGGTCACGGAGGGCCTCGGGATCACCGCCTCGATCCGGGAGCGGATCGCCACCGTTGGTGGCCGAGCGGACGTCCGGAGCGAGCCCAGAGGGGGGTGCGAGGTGCAGCTTCGGCTCCCATCGCGACCCTGAGCGATCGGCCACTGACCGATCGTGGCCGATGTGCGGAGCGTGCGTTCGGCGATGCCGACCACCTACGTCCCCGGTCGTTGCGTGGTATCGCTCCCAGCGACGCGGTGCGGCGCGCTCGGCAGGTAGCCGATCGGCACCGAACGGCCTTGTGAACACGTTCACGAGCCCCTGGGGCGACGTACACCATGCGACCAGGTCGGCCGAGAGGACCTGGCCGTTCGGCGATGCCGAACAACGCGTCTTGTGGGTGGTGGCCGTTCGTACTTGCATCAGTGCTGCACCGGGACGTCCGGCACCGGTGCATCCCTGGTGGGGCTGGCGGCGGAACGCTGGCGTCGGGAGCCCACCCCCTGGAGCGTCCGGACGAGGGAGTGGAACATGGATCTATCTGCAGGTGAGATCTTCGTAGCGGAGCTCGCCGGGACCGGCATGCTGCTGCTGCTCGGTGCTGGCGTGGTCGCGAACGTCGTCCTCGCCAAGACCAAGGGCAACGGCGGCGGGTGGCTGCTCATCAACTTCGGATGGGGTCTGGCCGTCTTCTCCGGTGTGTACGTCTCGCTGTCCAGTGGTGCGCACATCAACCCCGCCGTCACCTTCGGGCTGCTCGCCAACGGTGTCGAGTTCACCGCGGGGCAGATCGTGGCGTACCTCGGTGGTCAGATGCTCGGTGCCTTCCTCGGCTCGTCGCTGGCCTACCTGGCGTACAAGGACCACTTCGATGCCACGGAGGACCCCGGGCTGAAGCTGGCCGTGTTCTCCACGGGCCCGGAGATCCGCAACCCCGTCATGAACATGATCACCGAGGCCATCGGCACCTTCGTGCTGGTGTTCGTGGTCATCAACTTCGCCCGCGACCCCGCTGGCCTGGGCCCGCTCGCCGTCGCCCTGCTGGTCACCGGGATCGGTGCGAGCCTCGGTGGTCCGACCGGGTACGCCATCAACCCTGCCCGTGACCTCGGCCCCCGCATCGCGCACGCCGTCCTGCCCATCAAGGGCAAGGGCGACAGCGACTGGGGCTACGCCTGGGTGCCGGTCGTCGGCCCGATCCTCGGCGGTGTCATCGCCGGGCTCGTCGCCACGCCGTACGCCTCGATCCTTCCGATCGGCTGACCTCGCTCCTCCAGGGATGTCCGGGCGGCGCGCCCCGGCTCGTGAGCCTCACGGGTGCGTCGCCCCGGACGACATCCCTGCAGCGCCTGGTGGGGGGCGCACCCCCGCCCGCGGCTCCGGCGTGACAGGAGCACCGCAGCAAGCGAGCTAGAGGGAGAACGTTCACATGGCAGATTTCGTCGGCGCCGTCGACCAGGGCACCACCTCGACCCGGTTCATGATCTTCGATCATGGTGGGAACGAGGTCGCCAAGCACCAGCTCGAGCACGAGCAGATCCTCCCGCAGGCCGGGTGGGTCGAGCACAACCCCGCTGAGGTCATCGAACGCACCGAGACGGTCATCCGGACCGCGCTGACCCAGGCCAACCTGCAGCACTCGGACCTGGCCGCGATCGGCATCACCAACCAGCGTGAGACCGCGGTGGTCTGGGACAAGAACACCGGTCGTCCCTACTACAACGCCATCGTCTGGCAGGACACCCGGACCGACAAGATCGCCTCCGCGCTCGAGCGCGAAGGCAAGGGCGACGTCATCCGGCACAAGGCCGGCCTGCCCCCAGCGACCTACTTCTCCGGCGGCAAGATCCAGTGGATCCTCGAGAACGTCGACGGGGTCCGCGAGGCCGCCGAGCGCGGTGACGCGCTGTTCGGGAACATGGACACCTGGGTCATCTGGAACCTCACCGGTGCCACCCGCGGCGGCTCGCACGTCACCGACGTGACGAACGCCTCGCGCACCATGCTCATGAACCTCGAGACGCTGGACTGGGATGACGAGCTGCTGGGCTTCTTCAACATCCCACGGGCGATGCTGCCGGAGATCCGGCCGTCGTCGGACCCGAGCTTCTACGGCATGACCTCCGAGACCGGGCCGCTGCAGGGTGCGGTCCCGCTCTCCGGTGACCTCGGTGACCAGCAGGCCGCGACCGTCGGTCAGGTCTGCTTCGAGCCCGGGACGGCCAAGAACACCTACGGCACCGGGAACTTCATGCTGCTGAACACCGGCACGGAGATCGTCCGGTCCAAGGCGGGGCTGCTCACCACGCCGGCGTACAAGTTCGGTGATGAGGACGCGGTCTTCGCCCTCGAGGGCTCGATCGCCGTGACCGGCTCCGCGGTCCAGTGGCTGCGTGACCAGCTCGGCATCATCTCCGGTGCGGCCGAGATCGAGTCGCTGGCCCGCCAGGTCCCGGACTCCGGTGGCATGGTGTTCGTCCCGGCCTTCTCCGGGCTGTTCGCGCCGTACTGGCGTTCCGACGCCCGCGGTGCGATCGTCGGGTTGAGCCGGTTCAACACCAACGCCCACCTCGCCCGCGCCACCCTGGAATCGATCGCGTACCAGTCGGTGGATGTCGCCGAAGCGATGGAGAAGGACTCCGGCGTCGCGCTCGAGGTCCTCAAGGTCGACGGTGGGGTCACCGCCAACGACCTGGCCATGCAGATCCAGGCCGACACCCTCGGCGTTCCGGTCTCCAAGCCGGTCGTCGCCGAGACCACCGCGCTGGGCGCCGCGTACGCGGCCGGCTTCGCGGTCGGGTTCTGGAGCAGCAAGGACGAGATGACCAACAACTGGAACGAGGACAAGCGGTGGGAGCCGCAGTGGTCCGACGACCAGCGCGAGGCTGGGATCGCCCAGTGGCGCAAGGCCATCGAGCGCACGCTCGACTGGGTCGACGTCCAGTGAGCTGAGCAGCACGGCCGGTGGGGCTCCGCGGTGCGGGGCCCCACCCGCACCACCTACGGCCCGCACCGCCGGGGCACCATCTCGGGATCGGCGCGTGCGCGGCGCTCCTTCCACCACCTCCTCGCCCGCACCGAGGGGCCGTCCAGGGGCCGGAGGACCTGGCCATCCGGCCTTGCACCGCCCGTCATGGGCGGCATCATCGATACATCAGCGGCGTACACCGGTAGCCGCAGACGGGCGCGCCCGCACCACGCTCGCCTCCGCCGGCCACGCCGCGATCCCGCCCGGACCAGCACGGGTCCCGGGCACGACCGACGGAGCACAACGTGGCGACCACATCCCTCTCCCCCGCAGCTCGCGCCGAGGCCCTCGAGGCCATGCAGCGCGAGGAGCTCGACGTCCTGGTGATCGGCGGTGGCATCACCGGGACCGGCGCGGCCCTCGACGCGGTCACCCGCGGCCTGACCACCGCACTGGTCGAGATGCGCGACTGGGCGAGCGGCACCTCGTCTCGGTCCACGAAGCTCCTGCACGGGGGTCTGCGCTACCTCGAGATGCTCGACTTCGGGCTCGTCCGTGAGGCGCTGCGCGAACGCGGGCTGGTCATGCAGAAGCTCGCGCCCTTCCTCACGCGCCCCATCCCCTTCATCTACCCCCTGACGCACAAGGGCTGGGAGCGGCTCTACGTCGGCTCCGGCATCCTGCTCTACGACGTCATGGCCAAGGAGAAGGGTGCGAGCAAGGGTGTGCCGAACCACAAGCACTACTCGAAGTCCACCATCATGAAGCTGTTCCCGGGGCT
The DNA here is from genome assembly GCA_046541215.1 of Nitriliruptoraceae bacterium. Taxonomy (GTDB): domain Bacteria; phylum Actinomycetota; class Nitriliruptoria; order Nitriliruptorales; family Nitriliruptoraceae; genus T1Sed10-7. The sequence goes on along the minus strand of JBKHDS010000030.1, from coordinate 5,442 downwards.
CGACCCGGACGTGTGCGTCGGGGCGATCCGCTACTACGACGGGCAGGTCGACGACGCTCGCCACACCATGATGCTGGCCCGCACCGCCGCGGCCCACGGTGCGCACGTCGCCTCCCGCACCCAGGTGGTGGAGCTACTGCGCGAGGCCGGCCGCGTCGTCGGCGCCAAGGTCAAGGATCTCGAGAACGACGAGACCTTCGAGGTCCGTGCGCGGGTGGTCATCAACGCCACGGGGGTGTGGACGGACGAGATGCAGGCGCTGCTCGGCGAGGAGGGCGAGTTCACCGTCCGCGCCTCCAAGGGCATCCACATCCTCGTGCCCCGCGACCGCATCAAGGCGAAGGTCGGCATGATCCTGCGCACGCCCACGAGCGTGCTGTTCACCATCCCCTGGCACCACCACTGGATCATCGGCACGACCGACACCGACTACAAGCTCGACAAGACCGACCCCACCGCCTCCGCGGAGGACATCGAGTACGTGCTCGGCCAGGCCAACCGCGTCCTGAAGCAGAAGCTGACCAAGGACGACGTGGTCGGCACCTATGCGGGACTGCGTCCCCTGGTCGCCGGCAACGCGGACTCGACCGCGAAGCTGTCCCGTGAGCACCTGGTCACCGAGACCACCCCCGGGATGATCGTGGTCGCCGGCGGGAAGTACACGACCTACCGGGTCATGGCCGAGGACACCGTCGACGCCGCGCTGGAGTCGATGGGCCGGCAGGCCGGTCCGTGCATCACCAAGGAGGTCCCGATCGTCGGCGTCGACGGGTACCGGGCCGCCTGGAACCGGCGTGAGGTCATCGCGGAGAAGGCCGGGCTGCACGTCGCCCGCGTCGAGCACCTCCTCAAGCGGTACGGCGCGCTCAGCGAGGACCTGCTGGCGATGATCGCCGAGGACGCGTCGCTGGGGGAGCCGCTGCCCGGCGCGGACGACTACCTCAAGGTCGAGGTGGTCTACAGCGCCCGCGAGGAGGGCGCGCTGCACCTCGAGGACGTGCTCGTCCGGCGCACGCACATCAACATCGAGGTCCAGGACCGCGGGGTCGAGGCGGCGAGCACGGTCGCGGACCTGATGGCGGCCGAGCTCGGCTGGTCCGAGGAGCAGCGCCAGGCGGAGCTCGACGCCTACCTCGCCCGGGTCGAGGCGGAGCTGAAGGCCAACGCCGCGCCCACCGACGAGGAGGCGCAGGCGGCCCGGCTCGAGGCGCCGGACGTCGCTCCGGTCGCCTGAGCCTGCTCGAAGGACGACCCCGGGGCCGCTCAGGCTCCGGGGTCGTCGCCGTCCTGGATCCAGTCGTAGGTCCGCTCGACCGCCCGGCGCCAGTTGCCGTACTCGCGCTGCCGCCGCTCGGGTGGCATCTCGGGCAGCCAGCGGGCGGCCCGGTGCCAGTGGTGCTTGAGCCCCTTCAGCTCCGGCCAGAACCCGACCGAGAGGCCCGCGGCGTACGCCGCGCCGAGCGAGACGGTCTCGGACACCATGGGCCGCTCGACGGAGACGTCGAGCACGTCCGCGATGGTCTGCATGAGCAGGTGGTCGGCGGTCATCCCGCCGTCGACCCTCAGCCGCCTGAGCGCCAGCCCGGAGTCGGCGTTCATCGCGTCCACCACCTCGCGGGTCTGCCAGGCGGTGGCCTCCAGGATCGCTCGCGCGAGGTGGCCTGCGGTGATGTAGGAGGTCAGCCCGATGATCAGGCCGCGCGCCTCGCTGTGCCAGTGCGGCGCGAACAGGCCCGAGAAGGCCGGCACGATGTAGCACCCGCCGTTGTCCTCCACGGTGCGTGCGAGCGTCTCGACCTCCGCAGCGGTCCGGATCATCCCGAGCCGGTCGCGCATCCACTGCACCAACGAGCCGGTGACCGCGATCGACCCCTCCAGGGCGTAGGTCGGGGGCTCGTCACCGAGCTGGTAGCCGACCGTGGTCAGCAGCCCGTGGGTCGAGGTGACGGGCGCCTCACCGGTGTTGAGCAGCAGGAACGCCCCGGTCCCGTAGGTGCACTTCGCCTCACCGGGGCTGAAGCAGGTCTGGCCGAACAGCGCGGCCTGCTGATCGCCGAGGGCTGCAGCGATGGGGGTACCCGGCAGCACCGCGGTGGCGGTGCCGTACACCTCGACGTTGGGACGGATCTCGGGCAGCATCGCCCGGGGCACGGTGAAGGCCTCGAGCAGCTCGTCGTCCCAGGCGAGCGTCTCGAGGTTCATCAGCATCGTGCGCGAGGCGTTGGTGACGTCGGTCAGGTGCCGCCCGCCGTCCGGCCCGCCGGTGAGGTTCCAGATCAGCCACGTCTCCATGGTCCCGAACAGCACCTCGCCACGCTCGGCCTGCTCGCGCAGGACCGGATCCTGCTCCAGCATCCACCGCACCGTCGGTCCGGAGAAGTAGTCCATCAGCGGCAGGCCGCTCCGGGCCCGGAACCGGTCGGGGCCACCCTCGGCGGCCAGCCGCTCCACGATCGCGCGGGTGCGGGTGTCCTGCCAGGTGATGGCGTTGCGCACGGGTCGGCCGGTGCGCCGTTCCCACAGCACCGAGGTCTCGCGCTGGTTCGCGATCCCGAGCGCCACGATCTGCTCGGGCTCGGCGCCCGCCTGCGCCACCGCCTGCGGGACGATCCGCTCGACGTTGCGCCAGATCTCCAGCGCGTCATGCTCGACCCAGCCCGGACGCGGGAAGTGCTGGGTGTGCTCGCGCTGTGCCACGGAGACGAGCCGGCCGGCGTGGTCGAACAGGATGCACCGCGTCGAGGTCGTGCCTTGATCGATCGCGGCCACGAAGCGCTCGGTCACCGGTTCACCTCCGCCGGCTCGCGAGCTCGCCCGTGATCGCCCGCGCCGTCGTCACGACCAGCAGCGCCAGCTTCGGTCGCGGGTTGCGCCCACCGTCGCAGATCGTCGTGGGAGCGCCGGTGACGGCCACCGCCCCGAGGACGACCCCACCCGCGTCGCGGATCGGCGCCGCGATGCTCGCCTCTCCCGCGGTCAGCTCCTCGACGTCAGCACTCCAGCCACGTTCACGGATGAGCGAGAGCTGCCCAGCGAGCGTGCGGCCGTCGGTGATGGTCCGGGCCGTGTACGGCTCGAGCTTCCGCCCCCGCAGCCAGGCGGGGGCGCCGGGCGTGTAGGCCAGCAACGCCTTGCCCAGCGCCGAGGCGTGTGAGGGCAGCGTGCGGCCGATCTCCAGCACCTGGACGCTGTCGTCAGGCCGGAAGACGTGATGGACGATGCGTACCTCCTCGTGCTCACCGAGCATGCCGATCCGCACCGCTTCCCGGGTTCGGGCAGCCAGGGTGTCGGTCCAGTTCATCGCGAGCGACCGCAGCTCGTTCGGGTCCACCGGCTCGCCGCCGAGCCGTTGCAGTTCCGCGCCGAGCCGGTAACGGCCGGTGCGTCGGTCCTGATCGACGAAACCGACGTCGTGCAGGGTCCGGATGATGCCGTGCGCGGTGCCCTTGGCGAGCGCGAGGGAGGAGGCGATCTCCACGACGCCCAGCGGGCGGCCAGCCTCGGCGAGCAGGCGCAGCACCGCCGCCGCACGCTCGATCGACTGCACCGTCTGGGCCATGACGGGAACGCTAGTGGGTTCCCTGGTCCCCTGGCCGTGGCTCACGTAGGCTCCGGGGGCGCCGGACGGCAGGGCGAGGGATGTCGCAGACCGCAGGAGCTGCCCCGGGGACGCCGCGGGCCGGGGTCCGGCGCCCCCCGATCCGGGTCGTCCTCGCCGACGATCACCCGGTCTGGCGCGACGGGGTGCGCGCGGATCTGGGCAGCGGGTTCGAGGTCGTCGCCGAGGCCGGGACCGCACCGGAGGCGATCGCCGCGATCGATGCGCACCGGCCGGACCTGGTGGTCTGCGACCTCCAGATGCCGGGTGGCGGTGGACTGGCGGTGGCCAAGGCCTGCGGCGAGCGAACCCGGGTGGTGGTCCTGACGGTGTCCGAGCAGGAACGGGACCTGTTGGATGCGGTGGCCGCGGGCGCGGTGGGCTACCTCACGAAGTCGACGCCCGGCGACGAGCTACGTGGCCAACTGCTCCGGGCCGCGGCCGGGGAGCCCGTGTTCTCCCCCTCGCTCGCGATGCTGGTCCTCGGCGAGTTCCGACGCCTGGCCCGGCAAGCCACCGGCGCGCAGCCGCTGACCGAACGCGAGCGCGAGGTCCTCCAGCACGTGGCTCGCGGCTACACCTACCGCGAGGTCGGCGAGCAGCTCCACATCGCGCCGAAGACGGTCGAGAACCACGTCCGCAACATCCTGGACAAGCTCCACCTCTCCCGCCGGCAGGAACTCGTCCGCTACGCGCTCGACCACGGCCTGGAGTGAGGGTCCCCCCAGCGTGGGCTGGGGGCGGACCCGGATGGTGCGGTCGCGTGCCGGGGGCCAGCCTGAGGGTGCACCGACGCACCCCGGGAGGCCACCGTGCGACCGACCGCCCCACCCCCGCCACCCCCGGCGCCGCCGCGGGTGCCGCTGCCGCCACCACCGCCGTCCACCGCTTCGAGCGCCCCGGTACCGCCGCCGCGGCGCGGCTCGCTGGCCGGGTGGGTCGCGGGTCTCGGGGCGCTGCTCCTGCTCGCCGCGGCCGCGACCTTCCTGGCCGTCCGCTGGGACATCCTCACCGCGACCGCGCGCATCGCGATCGTGGGCAGCGTCACCGCCGCTGCGGTCCTCGGTGGCCACCGCCTCCGGCGCTCCCTGCCGACGGTGGGCCTGGTGGTGTTCCACCTCGGCGCGGTGCTCCTGCCGGTCGACGCGTTCGGCCTGGTGCTCCAGCTCGATGGCCCGCTGTGGGCGCGCTGGGTCGCGCCCGGTGTGACCGCGCTCGTGCTGTTCCCGGTGCTCGCGCTGGCCGGTCGCGCGCCGCTGCTCGCCCTGATCTCGCTGGCGGGGGTGCCGGTCCTCGCCACCGGGCTCGCACTGGCCCTCGGGTGGGCGCCGACGGTGCTGGTCGCCCTCGGCGGTGCGGCCCTGCTGCCCCTGGCGGGTCGGGACGTGCCGGCACCGCTCGCGCCGATCGCCGCAGCCGGCAGCCTCCTGCTGCCCGCCACCGCGGTGCTCGTCGGCCTCGCCGTCGAACTGCTCGCCGCGCTGCCGGCTGCGGGGCTCGTGGCCGGTGCTGCGGGCACGAGCTGGCTCGTCGGGTGGGAGGTCCGTGCCGTCGCGGCGGTGGTCGTGTCGGCGACCCTGGCCGTCCGTGCTCGCACCGGTCGACCGCCGGTCGTGGCGGTCGCGCTCAGCATCGTGGTGCTCGCGCTCGCCCACCTCGTGCTCCCGCCCGCGACCCCGCGCGCGGTCCGCCTGTGGACCCCGGCGCTCGCCTGGCTCGCGATCGAGGCGGTGGCGCTCGGCACGGGCTCACGTGCCCTGGCCGGCCGGGGTGCGCGTGCGGCCGCGCTCGCCGTGGAGGTCGCGGCGCTCCCCGTCGCGCTGCTCGCCACCTCGGTGGTGCTC
>JBKHDS010000029.1:0-13448 GCA_046541215.1 Nitriliruptoraceae bacterium | reverse complement strand
GCGGCCCTGGACCGGGCGAGCTGTCGGTTTCCGGGGGCCGAAGGTCCCTCGCTACCCTACGTCCCGCCGCTTCACCATGACCGACGACCCTGATCCACTGCCGGATGGCCCCATCCAGCTGCCTTCAGCGACGGGGCATCGGGTCGCTTCCAAGGAGCTCGCTGTGCGCCGCTCGATCGTGATCCCCGCTGCCCTGGCCGCTGCCTTCCTGCTGGGTGGCTGCTCCAGCGTGCCCGAGGGTGCCGCGGAGGCGCAGGCGTTGGTGTGCCCGCCCGGTGAACCCGGCTGCGATGAGATCCTCCCGATCGGCCCTGGCGGCGCCGTCGAGGTGGAGATGGGCAACTTCTTCTTCAACGTGACCGACGGGATCGCGGTCACGGGTGAGGTCGAGTTCACGGCCGTCAACGTCTCGGATGCTTACCACAACATCGAGATCCTGGGGTCGGCTGACGGCACCTACCTCGGTGGATCGGACGGGGACGCGGTCGTGGGGGCTGACGGCGGCGAGACCGCCGAGGGGATGGCGGCGCTGTTCCCGGGGGAGTGGCTGATGATCTGCAACGTGCCGGGCCACCGGGCGGCCGGCATGGAACTGCCGATCACGGTTTACGCCAGCGAGGAGGAGGCCGAGCTCGCCATGGAGCGTGGCGAGACGGACGTCGATCGCGACCGCGAGAACCCGAACGCCTGACGCGCCCGTCGACCGCGGCGTGCGGGTACACCGCCGGGCCGCGGGACCCCGATCGGCTGCACCTGCCGCTGGAGAGCGGCCCGCCGTCCGGACCGCGGGACCTCGGTCAGGCCCGCGTGGCGCGCGTCAGCGCGGCCCGGCTCCCGAGCCGCCGGCCACCGGTCGCCTCCAGCAACCCCGCCGTCCGCCACGCCGGCCCGGCTCCCGGGCGATCCCGCCCGTCCGCGCCCGGTCCACCAGGGGCGTCCCCCGCTCCGGTGAGGGCGGCGACCGCGACGGTGATCGCGGCCACCTCGATGTCGGTGACCGCGGCGCCACCGAGGTCCAGGCGAAGGTCGCTCACAGCGGGATGTTCCCGTGCTTGCGGGCCGGCCCCGGCTCGCGCTTGGACGCGGTGAGCTCGAGGGCACGGGCCAGCTCGCGGCGCGTCTCCGACGGGAGGATGACCGCGTCGAGGTAGCCCCGCTCCGCCGCCCGCCAGGGGTTGGCGAGGTCCCGGGCGTAGCGCTCCTCGAACTCCTCGTGCAGCGCGCTCGGGTCCTGGGCCTCGGCGAGCTCGCGGCGGTGCAGGATCGACACCGCCCCCTTGGCGCCCATGACCGCGATCTCCGCGGTCGGCCAGGCCAGGTTCACGTCGGCACCGAGGTGCTTGGAGCCCATGACCACGTAGGCGCCGCCGTAGGCCTTGCGGACGATGAGGGTGACCTTCGGGACGGTCGCCTCGGCGTAGGCGTAGAGCAGCTTCGCCCCGTGCCGGATGATGCCGCCGTACTCCTGGTCGGTCCCCGGCAGGAAGCCCGGAACGTCCACGAAGGTGACCACGGGCAGGTTGAAGGCGTCGCACAGCCGGACGAACCGGGCGCCCTTCTCGGAGCAGTCGATGTCGAGCACCCCGGCGAGGTGCTGGGGCTGGTTGCCGACCACGCCCACGGCGCGTCCGTCGATCCGGGCGAACCCGACCACGAGGTTGCGGCCGAAGTGCTCCTGTACCTCGAGGAACTCGCCGTCGTCCACCACCGCGGTGACGAGGTCCCGCACGTCGTAGGGGACGTTCGGGCTGTCGGGCATGAAGGTGTCGAGCTCGGGGACGAGCCGCTGAGGGTCGTCGTCGGTGGCCACACGCGGCGGGAGCTCGAGGTTGTTCGACGGCAGGAAGCTCAGCAGGTAGCCGATGTCGGCGAGGCAGTGCTCCTCGTCGTCGGCGGCGAAGTGCGCGACACCGGAGGTGCCTGCATGGGTCATCGCGCCGCCGAGCTCCTCCATGGTGACCTCCTCACCGGTCACCGTCTTGATCACGTTCGGGCCGGTGATGAACATGTGCGAGGTGTCCCGCACCATGAACACCAGGTCGGTGATCGCGGGGGAGTACACGGCGCCGCCGGCGCAGGGTCCCATGATCGCCGAGATCTGGGGGATGACCCCGGAGGCGGCGACGTTGCGGAGGAAGATGTCGCCGTACCCGCCCAGGGAGACGACGCCCTCCTGGATGCGTGCCCCGCCGGAGTCGTTGAGACCGATGACGGGCACGCCCATCTTCATCGCCAGGTCCATGATCTTGACGACCTTGGCGGCGAACACCTCGCCGAGGGAGCCGCCGAAGGCCGTGAAGTCCTGGCTGAACACGCACACCCGCCGACCGTCGATCGTGCCGTGGCCGGTGACGACGCCGTCACCGAGGATGCGCTTGTTCTCCAGGCCGAACCCGCTGGCGCGGTGCACGGCGAACGCGTCGGTCTCGACGAAGGACCCTTCGTCGAGGAGGAGGTCGATGCGCTCGCGCGCGGTGAGCTTGCCCTTGTCGTGCTGCTTGGCGATCGCCTCATCGCCGCCGCCGGCGGCCGCTTCGGCGCGACGCCGCTCCAACTCGGCCAGCTTCTCCTGGGTCGTCCGTGCCACGTCGGGCCTTTCGCTCGATCGCTGGTCGCGTCCGATCGCCGACCGTCGGGCATCCTAACGAGCACCTCGTCGTCGATCGGAGGCCGGCATGTCACCGTTGCGCTCGTCCGCCGTCGAGGCGGCTCTCCGCCGTGCCCGTCACCTCACGGCCCACCAGCACCACGCGTCGGTGACCTCCACGAACGACGTCGCGTTCGCCGAGGTGGCGGCGGGCCTGCCGCTCGGCCTGGTCGTCACGGCCGACCGCCAGACCGCCGGGAGGGGTCGTCACGGTCGCACCTGGACCGACGACCTCACGGGGCCCACGGGGCCGGCGAACCTCGCGGTCTCCGTCGTGGTCGCCCTGCCGCCCCGGGCCGCGGGGCTCACCCCACTCGCTGCGGGCCTCGCGGTCCACGCGGCCTACGAAGCCGCAGGCGCGGTGCCGGAGCTGAAGTGGCCGAACGACGTCCTGCTGGCCGGGCGCAAGGCGGCCGGCATCCTGGTCGAGCGGCACACCTTGGAGGCTCGCGACGTCCTGGTCATCGGGTGTGGCCTGGACCTCGACTGGCGGGGCGTCCCGCGGGCTGGGGATGCCGCGGACTGGACCTCGCTGGCCGAGGTGCTCGACCGCGCCGTCGACCGCGAGGAGGTGCTGGCGGTGCTGCTGGGTGCGCTGGACGCCGAGCTCAGCGCGCTCGAGGACCCGGCGGGTCTGCTGTCGCGCTACCGGGAGCGGTGCAGCACGCTCTCCCGTCCCGTCGAGGTGTCGCTACCCGGCGGGAGCGTGCTCGAGGGCGTCGCGGTCGACGTCGATGCCGACGGGCTCCTGGTCGTGGAGACCGCAACCGGGCGGACCACGGTGCGCGCCGGGGACGTCCGCGTGCGGCCGGCCCCGCCTGGCATGCTGGGCTGACCGCGGGAGCGAGACGCCTCGGTCGCTAGCGTTCCGCACGCGCTGCGTTGCGCGCGCGAACCACGGGAGGTACCAGCATGGCTGACGGGTCCGCTGCGGCGGAGCTCACCGAGGAGCAGGAGGCGTTCCGGCAGGTCGTGGCCGCCTTCGCTGACGAGGTGGTGGGCCCGGCGATGGACGAGGCTGCGGGCGGGGAGGGGTTCCCGGTCGATCTCGTGCGCCGGATGGGCGAGCTCGGGCTGTTCGGGCTCCCGTTCCCGGAGTCCGTCGGGGGGGCGGGAGCGGATTACCTCACCTTCTGCCTGGCGGTCGAGGAGCTCGGGCGCGTCGACCAGTCGATCGGGATCACCCTCGAGGCCGGGGTCGGGCTCGGGGCGGCACCGATCGCGGAGTTCGGCACACCCGAACAGCAGCAGCGCTACCTGCCACGCCTGTGCTCGGGTCAGGCGCTGGCGGGCTTCGGGCTGACCGAGGCCGGTGGGGGCTCCGACGTGCTCGGCGGGACGCGGACCCGTGCGGTGCGCGATGGGGATCACTGGGTGATCGACGGATCGAAGCAGTTCATCACGAACGCCGGCACGGCGCTGACCGAGCTCGTCACGATCACCGCGCTGACCGGTCCCGGCGAGCTGACCAGCATCATCGTGCCCACCGACACCCCGGGCTTCACGGTGTCACGCCCGTACCGGAAGGTCGGCTGGCACGCGTCCGACACCCGCGAGCTGATCTTCGACGGGGTCCGGGTGCCGGTCGCCAACACCCTGGGGGAGGTGGGGGCAGGGCTGCGGCAGTTCCTCAAGACCCTCGACGATGGCCGCATCGCGATCAGCGCCCTGGCGACGGGGCTGATCCAGGGGTGCGTCGATGAGTGCGTCCGCTACGCCCGGGAGCGTGAGGCGTTCGGTCGACCCATCGCGGCGAACCAGGCGATCGCCTTCAAGATCGCGGACCTGGAGGTGGCCGCGCAGACGTCGCGTCAGCTCTACCGCTACGCCTGCCGTCGCAAGCAGGCCGGGCTGCCCTACAAGCGCGAGGCGTCGATCGCGAAGCTGTACAGCTCCGAGGCAGCGGTGACCGCCGCACGCGAGGCGGCCCAGGTGTTCGGCGGCATGGGGTTCACGACCGAGACGCGGGTCGGGCGGTTCTACCAGGACGCGAAGATCCTGGAGATCGGCGAGGGCACGAGCGAGGTGCAGCGGATGCTGATCGCGCGCGACCTGGGTCTGTGAGCCGGTCGCGCTTCCGGTCCACCGTCCCCTCGCCTCGCGAACGGCGCGGGAGTGAGGCACCCTCTCGCCCTGGCCGATCCCGAGCTGTCGAGGGGGTGCACCGCGACGCCGATCGACCTACGTCGCCGGTCGGGTGGGCCTGAGAGGTCGTCGGTCCGCCCAGGCCGCCGCGCAGCCCGGAAGCCCGGCCAGCCCCGAGCCGAGCCCCCCGCCTGGGCGAGCGCCGTGCCAGCCACCCTGGCCAACCTCAAGCCTGACGACGACCAGCCAACCTCCACCGAGACCCGGAGCCTCGCCGTGGCCGACCGCTACACCTCCCTGATCGCGCTGCACCTGGATGCTCCGGTGACCGACCTCGCTGAGATCGTCCGGGCAGCGGGGTCGGCTGGCGACCTGGATCGGGCAGCGCCTGTCAGAGGTCGAGGTGACGAAGCCCAGGAGGTGCAGTGGGGCGGTCGGCTCCAGCGCGCCGTGGTCCGCGCGATGCCCGACCCGGACGATGGAGCGCCGTTGCTGCGGTCCGAGGCCTACCTGGGTGAGGACGGCCTCGCCGATGGTCTCCAGCGCCAGGCCAAGCTCCTGCAGTCGCTGGCCCGACAGCTGTCCAGCAGCATCGTCGGCATCCGCGATCTGTCCGCTCGGGTCGAGCGCGAGACCGCCTGGCTGCACCGCTGCGCCATCGGGGCGGTGGAGCACGAGGACGGCATCGTCACGGTGGTCGACGGCGAGGGCACCCGCTGGGTCCGCACCCACGGCGCGGCGCGCTTCGACGTCCCCGACCTCGAACTCTACGGCTGCAACGCGGTGCAGGCGGAGGCGGCTCCGCCGGTGCTGCGGCACGTGCACGAGCAGCTGCTCGAGGACGGGCTCAAGGCGGACCTGCGGCTCCCGGACGGGACCCCGGTCTACCTCGTCCCGGTGCTGGAGGCATGGCAGCATGCCAACCTCGACTGGCCGGGTGTGGGGCGTGCAGGCAGGAACCGTGGGCCAGGGCTCGATGGGCCACGAGCGACCCTCTCGGTCCTGCACCGGCCACGACTCGGGCGGTACCGCAAGGACCTCTCGGGGGTGCTCGAGGCTCTCGCCGAGGCTGGCTGAGGCGGGCGGCGACGGGCGATCGATCGCCGAGTCGGAGGAGCCGAGGTGCCGAGCTGGAGGGAAGGCAGCAGCGCCGAGTCGGAGGAACGCGGTGCGCTGGGATGACCGGATGTGGGAGGAGCTCTGGGAGCGCACGCTCGGCCAGCCCGAGCGTCACCGCCTGGCCATGGCGACCCTGCGGCGCGAGTTCCCCGACGACCCGCTCGGTCGTCGTGTCGTGCCGGAGCTCGCCCGTCGCTGGCGGTCCACGGCGCGGTTGCACCTGTGGCTCCACACGGTGCTCGGGCTGTTCTGGCTCCGGGTCTCCTTCGACATCCCGACGGTGTCAGGCACCCCGTGGCGGCTGGCGAACGCCCTCGCGCTGACGAGCCTGGCGATCGCGCTCGGGTGCTCCGCGCTCCGCCGGTACCTCCACCCGCTGGAACGGCTGGTCTGACGGATGCCGCGCCGACCCAGGGCAGCGAGCCGGGGGTCAGGGACCGCCGGAACCGAGGAGATCAGGCTGGGTCGCGGCTCGCCGATGCCGAGGCTGAGCCTGCCGGTCCAGCGCTCCCACGCTCGTCGGAGCTCCCCTTCGGCGGGTCGTCGGTGCGGACCGAGCTCCCGGATCCGACACGTCTGGTCGGCCATCGCTGGCGCGAGCCGCCTCGGCGGGTGGTTGGCCGCCGGCGGCAGGACCCGTTCCGGGTTCTCGCCCATCACCGATCGACGGGTCCGCAGCCGCTCGTGGTAGGGCACCGTTCGGTGGATCGGCGGCCGCTGGTGGTGGGGCACCGAGCAGCCGGGCCGCGGTCGCAGGTGGGGGGCCGTTGGCGTCGCAGCCGCTCCGTTCGGTGGGAGCGACCGCTCCTCGAGGTTCGTCTATGACCTGCTGGCGACGGACGTAGCGGACCTCGGCCCCGTCGATCCGGATGCGGAGATCGCCGTGGTCGAACCGGCGGTGATGGCGCCGACAGAGCAGTGCTGCGTTGTCCGGCGACAGACGTCCGCCGGCTGCGAAGGGGTCGTTGCCGTGCGCGACGTCGCACCAGTTCGCAGGCGCGTCGCAGCCCGGCCAGGTGCACCCCTGGTCCCGGGCGAGGAGTGCCCGCCAGAGGCCGTGCGGGACGGTCCGGACGCTCTCGGATGCCTCCAGAGGTGCCCCGTCAGGACTCAGCACGACGCGAGCCCAGCTGCAGTCGTCCAGGAGGTGGCGGAGCCGACCGAGGGTGGACGCTTCACCGGAGCCGAGGTTGGCGATGCCATCGGGACCGAGCTCGATCTGGTCGGTGGTCACGGTGACGAGGACCTGCGGGCGGATGCCGTGGGATGTGGCGGCAGCACCGGCACGTAGCGCGACCGCGCACACCTGCTCCAGCGCATCGGCGGTGCGCTGCGCAGGCGTGCGCAGCTCGGCGGTCGCGTCGGGCCGTCGGAACGCCGCCACGGCGGTCCGGACGGTCTCCGCAGCGGTGCCGTGGAGCAGCCCGGACAGCGTCAGCCCACCGTCCGGGGTATCGGCGAGCGTCACGCGGCGCTCCCGCTGCTGGCGCTACTCCCGCAACGTCACCGTGGCGGGAAGCTGCCGGGCGAGGAGGTCGCGGGTGTACCGACCGAACGCGGTCGGGTTCAAGTGGCGGGCGCGCGCGAGCAGGTCCCGCTCGAGCTCATCGCGCTCACCTCCCGGCGGCAGCGTGTCCAGGACGCTCGCGACGAGACGGACGTGCTCGGCACTGATGTCGCCGGAAGCGAAGCAACGACCGGTCGCGGGATGTTGACGCGCCGCGGTCCCCGCCTGGCTATCGAGCTTCGTCTGCGCCGGCTGCCGGTTCGAACGGTCGGCGAGGTCGCGTTGGAGGTGCTGCCGAACCCGCTCCCGGTCGCGGGCATCACCGATGGTGCGGAGGCGACGTCGTTCCAGCTCGGCGGTGAGACGTGCCCGTTCGGCGGCGAGTCGTGCCTGCGCCCGGTGGAGCCGGTCGAGCTGGCGAGCCAGTACCGGCTCGTCGTACGCCTCGAGGTCCCGGCCACAGGCAGCGGTGATCGCGTCCTCGAGCGTGACCAGCGGGTCGGAGAGCACCGCGGGTGACATCCGTGGCCCTCCTCGCGCTCGGGGACCGGGTGCATCCCACGGTAGACGAACAGGCGTTCGAACACAAGCGTACTTCTCGGTACCTCTCGATGTTCGCCGTTGGGCGCACGGTCACGTGCGCGCAGCGGCGCATGCTTGGAGTCCTTCGGGCCGCGCCGCGACCACGGCCGGGCCTCTGCGCGCTCCTGCGGACGGGGCCGCACCGCCACCACCGCCGAACCTCCCCGGCCCCCGCCCCCCGTCTCACGCCACGGGTTCCGGCTCCACCCAGCCCGCGTCGCCCTCGGGACGCACGTCCCCCGCCAGCTCGCGCAGCCGTGGCGCGCCCTCCTCGGGACCGATCGCGATGAGGCGATCACCTGGATCGTTGCGATGGCCGCGGCGCGGCCGGTAGATCCAGCGGCTCGCGCGCTTCACCGCCAGGACCTCCATCCCGGTCTCGGTCTGCAACCGCAGCTCGCCGAGGGTGCGGCCGTCCACCTCGCTGCCGGCGGCGATGATCGCCTCGGCGACGATCTCGTCCGCTTCGGAGAGGGCGGCGGCGATGACCGGGTGCGGCGGACCCTCCTCCTCGATGACGCGGCACATCGACTGCGCGGAGTCCACGATGCGCTCGGCCGCAGCGGCGAGGTGGAGGAGGCCCCGGAGCTCCTCGGGGTCCTCCAGTTCGGCTGCGGCACGCAGCACCCACCCCTCGAGCCGGTGGAAGAGCTCGTCGGACTGGTCCTCGATGGCGCTCACCTCGGCGGCCAGCGAGGTGTCGCGCAGCAGGATGGCGGAGTACGCGAGCCCGACCGCCACCTCGGAGACGTTCTTGAGCTCGACCACGAGGTCGACCGCCCGGTCGAGGTGGGAGAGGCGACCGCCCGGTGGCGGTGGGGGCAGCTCCCGCACCGGTGCTCCCGCCAGCTCACGGACCTCGTTGACCCCGCTGCGCGGGCCCTGGAGGAACAGGACGTCGTTCTCGCGCAGCACCTCGTCGCCCTCGGGACCGTGGAGCCAGTCCACGTCACGGCGTATCGCGATGATCCACATGCCGGTCCGGCTCGGCAGCTCGAGGTCCCGCAGTGGAGCCCCCTCGAGCCGGTTCTCGGGGCGGATCTTGACCCGTGCGGTGACCTCGGTCGCGTGCCGGAGGTCGTCGCGCAGCTCCGCCGGCACGCCGAGGTCCTTCAGCGCCACGCGCGCGATGTCCTCGGCGGCGTCGGCGATGCCCTCGATCGAGACCGCCATGGAGAGCACGCCCGCGAGCTGGTCGGCGTCCTCCCGTGTCCGGGCTGCGAGCATGCACACCACCCGTAGCTCCACGAGCAGCTCGTCGACCCGCTCCTCGAGGCGCAGGACCTCCCGAGCGAGGCTGTCGTCGCCGTAGAAGATCGCCGCGTACGCGAGGTCCACCATGAGCTCTGCGGCGTCCTTCGCCTCGACCAGCAGGTCCTTGACGGTACGTACGGTTCTCATGGTCATCCTCGGGGCGGATACGGCTCGGGGTCGGGCGCGGTGGTGGGATCGGGTGCGAGGGCTGAGGTGTCGGGGTCGGGCGCGGTGTGGGGATCGGGATCAGGTGCGAGGGCTGAGGGGCGGGAACGAGGTCGGCGGCTGAGCGGTCAGATGCCGAGCACCGTGATCGCAGCGAGCAGGCACACCACCCCGGTCAGGTCCATCACGGCGGTCACGACCGGGATGCCGTGGTTGTCAGGGTCGAAGCCGAAGCGGAACGAGACGGCGGCGGCGCCGTAGGCGGTTCCCGACATGATCGGCAGCGCGAACACCCCGGCCAGCAGCACGACCGCGACGGTGCTCAGCAGGGCGACCGGCTCGACGCCCGGCACGATCACCGCGGCCAACCACCCCGTGAGGCCGACACCGCTGAAGGCCAGGACGGCGAGCAACGTGATGAGGGTGAAGTCCAGCACCGCGAGCTTGCCCGGGAGCAGCCGTGGGTCGAGTTGCCCCACGTGGAGCTTCGACGCCAGCCGGCTCGCGAGCATCCCACCGAGCGAGCCGCAGTTGGCGATGAACGGTGGGAGCAGCACCAGCAGCGCGGCCGTCGCGAACTGCTCCTCGGCGCGCGCCTGGACGACCACCCCGGCGAGGACGTCGACCGTCACGGCGATGGTCAGCACGATCAGGGACTCGCGCACCACCCGACGGATGAGCGCATCCTCGGTCCGGAGCCCGAGCACGACCGCGACCAGCCCGGCGATGATCCCGATGACGCCGATCGTCTCGGCCAGCCAGGGCACACGCAGCACCAGGGTGGCGAGCAGCAGCGCTGGGAGCGTGACGAGGTCCCCGGTCGCGGTGATGATCGGTGCCCCGGCGTCGTCGAGGTTGAACCCGAGCGCCTGGCTGCGGCGAGCCATCGCGATCACGACGAGGAACAGCACGATCGAGGAGAGCAACGCGCCGACCAACGAGATCGCGACCAGGCTCAGCAGCGGCGCCGTCTCGAGCCCGAGGGCCGCGCTGACCCCCCACGCGATCGCGCCGGCCTGCAGGGCGGAGGCGAGCGTCAGGACCGTGGAGGCCTCGACCTGGCGCCCGAGGTAGCTGGTCCGGGTCAGCTGCCGGTCGAACTCGCCGGTCAGGATGCCGGTGGCCAGGCGGGAGCCGAGCGCACCGAAGATCGCGCCGCGCATACCGATCGCGGCCGGGATCAGCGCGAGGAGCCCGGGGACCGCCTGGAGCTGGCTCTCGGCGGAGGCGAGGACGATGCCAGCGACCAGCGTCGCCGCCAACCCCAGCGCGAGCGCCATCGAGCCGGTCCGGATGCTGCGCGCCTCCTGGGCCCAGTACGCGCCGACGGTGCTGACCGGCAGCCCGATGGCACGCCCGATCAGGCGCAGGATCCGAGGCACGCGGGGGACGTGCGGCCAGCGTGGGGGCACCGCAGGCTCCTCCGCTCGGATCGGCGCCGGGCAGCACCGGACCGAGGCTAGCGAGGCCCGCGCGGCCCGGTCCCGGCTCACCCCCGCCGGCCTGCCCCCGCCACCTTCGGTCGCGTGCCACCTCGGAGCTAGCCTCGCCGCATGGACACCTACACCGCCCCGCTCCGTGACGTCCTCTTCGTCCTGGAGCACATCACGCCGCTCGAGGACCTGGCCGCCACCGAGGCCTTCGCCCACGCGGAACCCGAGCTGGTCGCGGGGTTGCTGGAGGAGGCGGGTCGCTTCGCGGCAAGCGCCATCGCCCCGACCAACCGCGAGGGCGACACCCAGGGCTCACGCCTCATCGATGGCGTCGTGGTCACCCCGGCCAGCTTCAAGACCGCCTACCGCCAGTACGTCGAGGCAGGTTGGGGGGCGGTCCAGCACCCGCTGAGCTTCGACGGTGGGGGCTTCCCGCTCACGGTCGCCAACGTCGTCAAGGAGTTCCTCACCTCGGCGAACATGAGCTTCTCGCTCGGGCCGCTGCTGACGACCGGAGCGGTCTACCTGCTCCAGCACCACGGCAGCCCGGAGCAGTTGGCGACCTACGTCCCGAAGCTCGTCTCCGGCGAGTGGGCCGGGACGATGAACCTGACCGAGCCGCAGGCGGGCTCCGACGTCGGGGCCGTCACCACGAAGGCCGTGCCGGCCGGGGACGGGACCTACCGCGTCAGCGGCCAGAAGATCTACATCACCTACGGCGACCACGACCTGACCGAGAACATCATCCACCTCGTCCTGGCCCGGCTGCCCGATGCGCCGCCCGGGGTCAAGGGGATCTCGCTGTTCATCGTGCCGAAGGTGCTCGTGAACGCCGACGGGAGCCTGGGGGAGCGCAACGACGTCCAGGCCGTCTCGCTCGAGCACAAGCTCGGTATCCACGCCTCGCCGACCTGCGTGATGGCCTTCGGGGAGCAGGGTGAGGGCGCCGTCGGCGAGCTCGTCGGCGAACCCAACCAGGGCATGCGGCAGATGTTCACGATGATGAACGACGCCCGGCTCGGCGTCGGGCTCCAGGGGCCCGCGCTCGCTGAGCGGGCCTACCAGCAGGCGCTCGCCTACGCCCAGGAGCGCCGCCAGGGACGCGGGTCGGCGACCCCGCCCGGGGAGCAGGCCCCGATCATCGACCACGCCGACGTGCGGCGGATGCTGCTGACGATGAAGGCGAACACCGAGGCGACGCGCGCGATCTGCATGCTCAACGCCCACGCCCTCGACCTCGCCCACGCCGCGGCCGATGAGGCGACCCGCAGCCACAACGCCCGGCTCGCCGATCTGCTGACGCCGCTGTCGAAGGCCTGGGGGACCGACGTCGGGGTCGAGATGACCTCGCTCGCGCTCCAGGTCCACGGAGGCATGGGCTACATCGAGGAGACCGGGGTCGCCCAGCACTACCGCGATGCCCGCATCGCCCCGATCTACGAGGGCACGAACGGGATCCAGGCGCTCGACCTCGTCGGGCGCAAGCTCCCGATGGACGGTGGGGCCTTCGTGGTGGGCTTCCTCGGCGACCTCGGTGCCGAGGTTGCGGCGTTGCCGGACAGCCTGGCGGCGATCCGTACGCCGCTGGCCGAGGCCCTGGAGGTCGCCGGGCGCACGACGCGGTGGTTCGCGGAGCACCGGGACGCCGTGGACGATGTCGCGGCCGGTGCGACCCCGTACCTGCGTCTGCTCGCGACGACCGTCGGCGGGGTGCTGCTGGCGCGTGGCGCCGCCGCCGCCCAGCGCCTGCTCGAAGAGGGGGTGGACGGGGAGGAGGCACGCTTCCTCACCGCCAAGGTGACCACCGCGCGGTTCTTCGCGACGCAGCTGCTCCCGACGGTCCACGGCCTGGCGCCGGCGGTGATGGCGGGCGCAGCCGACCTCCTCGCGCTGGAACCCGACCAGCTCGCGCCCTGAGGACCACCACCGGTACCGCCGATCGGGACGGTGCCGGATCGAGCCGGGAGGACCCCGATGGAGACCGCCACGCCCCCCGGGGGATCGTCCGAGCCCGGTGCGGCAGGGCCGCCGGTCGACGCCGGGTCCAGTGACCCGGTCCTCAGGCTCGCCCGGCGTGTGGTGGGCGCACCGATCGAGCACGACGGCGCCGTGGTGGTCCCGGTGTCCTCCGTGCTCGGTGGCAGCGGTGGCGGCTCCGGGGCGGATGCGGCTGGCAACCACGGGCAGGGCGGCGGTTGGGGCGGACGAGCCCGCCCGGTCGGCGCCTACGTCATCGAGCAGGGCCGGGTGCGCTACGAGCCGGCGGTGGACGTGACCCGGCTCGCTGGTCTCGCCACGACCGCGCTGGTCGTGCTGATCCTGTTCACCCGCTGCCGCCGTCCTTGCGCCGGACGCCGCCGCCGTCCTCGCACCAGACGCTGACGCGTTCCGCGGTCGCGGCATCCCGGCCGACGCCGGCGCGCAGCAGCACGGTCGCCTGCCCGACGATCCACGGCCGCACGGCCGCGGCCACGAGGGCGAGCACGGGATCGACGCGGTCGGTCTCGACCCCGAGCACCCCGCTGCTGCCCCCCAGCGATGCGGCCAGTGCGAGCACCTCCCGCTGCGTCAGCCGGCTCGCGCCGCGCACGAGGGCGAGCCGGTCGCCGTCCGCGGCGGACGCGGGCGGTGCGTCGGGCATCGGCTGCGCCTCATG
>JBKHDS010000028.1:0-13477 GCA_046541215.1 Nitriliruptoraceae bacterium | reverse complement strand
CGCCGCCTGCGTCTCGCGGATGACGTCGCGGACCGCCGCAGCGACCGGCATGGCCTCCGCGAGCTCCTTGGCCCGTGCACGTGCTGCCCGACGGCCGCCTCGGGGCACGAGCCGGTCGAGCACCGCGGTAGCGCCGACCAGCGCGACCAGCGCCGTCACCCGATCGTCGGCAGGGCCGCCGCCGGTGAGCACCGCACGGACCTCATCGGCCAGCCGCTCCACCTCGGCGGGATCGGCCGCCCGGTACCGGGTCACCGGGACGATGCCGAGGACCCTCTGCTCTGCGGGCACGAGCACGCCGCGGCCCACGAGGCGGTCGCGGACCTGGTCCCTGGTGCCGGTGGTCCCGATCTTGCGGACCCAGCTCTTGAGCTTGCGACGGCGTGACCCGTTCCGCATCTGCGCGGCGACCGAGTCCAGGAGCGGGTCCCCGGTCGGCCTCGAGCTCGCGCGTGGGACCTTCTCCTCCATCCGGAGCCGATCACGTCGGGCCAGCTCGAGCAGCAACGCGCCCCCGACGGCCACGGGGAGCTGCACGGAGATCGTGCTGCGGGGCTTGCCGGCATCGTGGTCCCAGGCGAGCAGGAGCAGGTCCTCCGCCAGGAGGCGATCCTCGGTGTTCATCGGTCGGTCCTTCCTCCCTACCGCCGTCCTCGTCCCTCGAGGTGGCACGGGTTCTCGAGCAGCGCTGCGGGCCGGCATGCCCTTCGGCTCACCCTCCGCCAGGGGGCTCCTCGGCCGGTCCTCCCGTGGCCGGGGAGCGACGCAGCCGACCGGCGCGCCGGGCCGACTCGACGAGCACCGCCTCGATCTGGGCGTTCACGGAGCGGAACTCGTCCGCTGCCCAGGCCTCGTAGACGTCATAGAGCTCGGGTGGGATGCGCAGCGGGAACTGCTTGCGCTCGCGTGGCATCGGCTCAGCGCGACAGGGTGCCGACGTTGACGACGGGGCTCGTCGGGGTATCGCTCGCGATGACGGTCATCAGGTTGGACGCGAAGGTCGCCTTGCGGTCCGCGTCGAGCGGGATGGCGTCCACGTCGGTGCGACCCGCTTCGAGCTGCGCCACCGCCTCGCGCACCATGAGCACCGCGCCCTCGACGATCTTCGCCCGGGCGGCGACGATCGCGGAGGCCTGCTGGCGGCGCAGCATCGCCTCGGCGATCTCCGGCGCGTAGGACAGGTCGGTGATGCGGGCCTCGAGCACGGTCACCCCGGCGTCGTCGGCGCGCTCCTGGAGCTCGGTGAGCAGGTCGCGGTTGACGTCGATCGGGTCGCCGATCAGCGTCGTGAGGTGGGTGTCGTCCCAGGCGTCGTAGGGGTAGGAGCGGGCGAGCTGCCGCACCGCCGACTCGGACTGGATCCGGACGTAGTCGACGAAGTCGTCGACGCCGAACACCGCCCGCGCCGTGTCGGTCACCTGCCACACCACCACCGCCGCGATCATGATCGGGTTGCCGTTGGCGTCGTTGACCTTGGAGGTCTCCGTGGTGAAGTTCCGGACCCGCAGGGAGACCTTCTCCTTGACGGTGAGCGGGTTCGCCCAGCGCAAGCCCGGGGTGCGGTCGCTCCCCTTGTAGTCACCGAACAGGGTCAGCACCCGCGACTGGTTCGGCTGCACCGTGTACAGCCCGACAGCGACGAAGATCGCGGCGAGGAAGACCAGGATCGAGCCGATGAGTCCAGCGACGAACAGCCCGGTCGCCCCGCCCTGGGCGAGCCCACGCACGGACAGGACGAAGCCGGCCACCGTGCCGATCCAGGTGACGATGACCGCCACGAGGACGGGGATCCCGCCCTGGGACCGCGCCTCGCGCTCCGCCAGCACCGCGTCCGACATCTCGCCACCTCCGTAGGTTGGATCAGTATGATATCACTATCATATCGGTCCACCTGCCGAGCCGGAGCGCTCGCCGCAGCGGCTTCCAGCGTCGCCGTCCACGCCCCCCCGGGCAGCGACCTCGCCGATGTGCTCGGGGCGGCGAACAGGTGACCGGGCCGGGTCCGAGAGCGTCTGACGGCGACGTAGGGACGACCGGCCCTTGGCCCGGGACCGAGGGTCCCTCGCGCGCGCATCCGGGCCGGAGGGAGGATAGGCGCCGGTTCCTCAAGAAGGCTGCCCCATCTACGATGAGCCGCAGCATCCAGGCCCCGCCGCAGGGGCCTTGAGCGGGCTGGCTGCGGGCTGGGACCGCCCACAGCTCCTCGAGCGCTTCTTCGAGCTGTCGCAGGATCTGCTGTGTGTCGCGACGCTCGACGGCGTCTTCCTCGAGGTGAACCCGGCGTGGGAGCCGGTGCTACGGCGTCCACGCGAGGAGCTGCTCGGGCTGCGCTACCTCGACCTGGTCCATCCGGAGGACCTGGAGGCCACCGCTCAGGCGGCCGGCCTGCTGGCTCGCGGCGAGCACGTGTCCGGCTTCGAGAACCGCTACCGCCGCGGTGATGGTTCCTACCGCTGGCTGTCCTGGACCTCGACCCCCTCGCCGATCGATGGTCTGGTGTACGCGGTCGTCCGCGATGTCACGGAGGACCGGCGTCGCCGCGCCTGGGCCGAGGAGCTGGAGCAGGTCTCCGGGGTGGGGACCTGGGAGCTCGATCTCGACACCGGCGAGGTCATCTGGTCCGTGGAGACCTTCCGGATCTACGGCCTGGAGCCGACACCGGACGGGCGCATCTCGATCGGGTCCGCGCTGGAGTGCTACCCGCCCGAGGCCGCGTCGGTCCTGGGTCCCGCCCTCGAGCGTGTACAGGCCGACGGTGAGGCCTACGATCTGGAGCTCCCCTTCCGCACCGCTCAGGGCGAGGAGCGCTGGGTCCGCACCACCGGTCGTGCCTACCGGCGTGGCGGCAGGACCCTGCGGGTCTACGGGTCGATCCAGGACATCACCGAGCAGCATGCGCAACGTCGGGAGCTACAGCGCAGCAACGACCTCAGTGCCGAGGCCCAGGAGATCGCCCGGCTCGGACACTGGCATGCGGACAAGCAGACCGGCGCCCTGACCTGGTCGCCGATGGTCTACCGCATCTTCGGGCTGGACGCGCGCACGTTCGAACCCTCGGTTGAGGCGTTCCTCGACGCGGTACATCCCGACGACGTCGAGCTCGTCCGAGCGAGCGAGGAGCGGGCCCGGACCACCGGTATCCAGGACGTCGTCCACCGCATCGTGCGACCGGACGGCGAGATCCGGGCGGTGAGAGAGCGGGCCAGGAGCAGGATCGACGACCAGGGACAGCTGGCGAGCCTGACCGGCACGGTCCAGGATGTGACCGATCAGTACCGCCTCGAGGTGGAGCTTCGCCACAGCCAGACGCAGCTGACACGGGTGCTGGCGTCGACCCGGGACGGCTGGTGGGAGTACGACCTCGCGCAGAACCGTGCCACTCACTCGGAAGCCTGGTGGGAGCTGCACGGCTACGAGGTCGACGCGCTCCCCAGCACCCCGACGCTGTGGCGGCAGCTGACCGACCCAGCCGACCTTCCGCGGGTCGACGCCATCTTCGCCGAGGCCTTCCGGTCCCAGGCCCCCTCGGTCGACGTTCGGGCCTCCGCCTTGCACCGCAACGGGTCGAGGATCCCGGTCGCCGTGCGCGCGCTCGTCGAGTACGACGACGGTCGACCCGTCCGGGTCAGTGGGACGACCCGTGATATCCGGGATCTCATCCGGGCCGACGAGCTCAAGGACGTCTTCCTGTCCACGGTCAGCCACGAGCTCCGGACCCCGCTCAGCTCGATCAGTGGTGCCGTCGAGCTCCTCCAGGCCGGGCGGGGCGGCGAGGTCACCCCCACATCCGCACAGTTGCTCGACGTCGCCAGCCGCAACGCCGTCCGCCTTCGACGCCTGATCGATGACCTGCTGGACGTCGAACGGCTCGCGAGCGGCAAGCAGCGCTTCAGCTTCACGCGGGTGCCCCTCGCCCAGCTCCTCGCTCGCGCCGTCGCGGACCTGCGCGGCACCGCCGAACGGGCGAAGGTGGAGCTCGAACTGGCGCGGACCGATGCGCCCTGCCGGGACGTGTGTGCCGACCCGTTGCGCATCGAGCAGGTCGTGATCAACCTCGTGGGCAACGCCTGCCGTTACGCCCCACCGGGGACGACCGTGCAGGTGCGCTGCGGGCCCGTGGACGACGAGCAGGTCCGGGTCGAGGTGATCGACCAGGGTCCCGGGATCCCCGAGGCGTTCCAGCGGCGGGTGTTCGACCGGTTCGCGCAGGCCGACGCGACCGACCTCCGCAGCCGGGGCGGGACCGGCCTCGGCCTCCCGATCAGCCGGGAGATCATCGAGCAGCACGGCGGACGGATCGGGTTCACCTCGCGACCCGGGCGGACCTGCTTCTGGTTCACCCTGCCGACCGACCTCACGCGGTGCTCCTCGGCGGGCTGACGTCGCAGCACGGCCCTCGGCCACCGGGCTCTGCGGCCCTGCCGTCGCAGACCCTCTCCCCCGCCCGCGGCGGCGCTCGGCTACTCGGCGCCCTTCTGACGATACGGCAGGGTGCGACATCCGCTCTGCTCGTGTTCGGCGGCAGACCGATGGTCGCGAGACCCAAACATCGCGTTCGTCGAAGCAGCCACTCACCAAGGCTACGTCTCCTCGTCGCCCGCATCTTGGTAGTGGACAGGCTCGAAGACGAGCACCGTAGGGGGACCCGTGCCGCGACCTCAGAGCCGGCTGGGTTCACGGACATCTGAGGTCCTGGGACGCCGTTCTGAACCGAAGAAGGTTCCGTCGGTGACCACGGTTTCAGCGTTGGCACCACGGTCGCGGTCCGCCCTCCCGGCGACGTGGCGTGCATCACTACGCCGAGGGCACCCACGCAGTAGTTCGCGAGAGCTCGGACTCGCCTGCCGAAGCGCCGGCACTGACCGAAAGGCCCTGGAGCGGTGCATCCGGTTGGCGCGGGAGCAACAGTTCGAGGCCCAGTGCTCAGGCGGCGGTTGCCCCCAACTCACGCAAGCAGGCCGACGCTTGCGGCCCACTCCCGTCGCGTTCGCCCTGATCGCCGCCAACGTCGCGGTGTACCTCGTCTTGCCCGCCATGCCGGGCCTGGACGAGACGTTGGGGTTGCCCGCAGGCTGGGACGCGGTCGGCCAGCGTCCGTGGACGTTGCTCAGCGTCACCTTCACCGGCCGGCAGCCTGTTGCCTCTGGCGGGTGCCGTGGCCGTCATCCTCGTGTTCGGTCGCGAGCTCGAACGCGTCGCCGGCGCGGGCCATCTGCTGGCCGTGTACGCGGCGGCGGGTGGAAGCCTCGCCCTGACTGCGCTGGCGGGACCCACCGGTCTCGACGAGCTCTCACTTGGTGCGTCGGCGTCGGTCCTCGGGGTCTTCGGTGCCATCGCGATGCTGCCGCACTCGAACCTTGAACGGTTCCCCGCCCGACCGATCCTGGCTGCGAGCATCGTGATCAACCTCGCCGCTCCCGTGTTGGACATCGGTGGGTGGGCGAGCAGCGCCGCCCACGGGGCAGGTATGGCTGTTGGAGCGCTCTACGGCTGGGCCTGCAGTCGCGAACACGCCGCCCTGGCGGAACGCGGCGCAACGGGGCCGCCCGTCAGCATCCGGATCGACGGACTCTGGGACGCACCTACCGACTGCTTAAGCTCTGCCGGCCCGGCCAGTGAGAGCCACACGCCCCGGGAGGGTGTTCATGCACATCGCCGAAGCCCAGGAGGACGTCCGAACCGTCTACGACGGGGGCTTCCACGGCCAGCTGATCTCTGGGGTGCTGTGGCTGGCAGCTGCGGCCGTGGCCACATGGGGGTCTGCGGCCGCTGCGATGGCCACGCGCCTGCTCGGCGACACGCTCATCTTCCCGGCCACCACCCTCGCGCTGCGGGTCTCCGGCGGTCCGAGCTCCCTACCCGCCGGCCATCCGATGCGGTCCTTGGCGACACCGGTCGCGTTCACCGTGCCGCTTGGCCTGGTAGTCGCGGTAGCCACGGCAGGCTACCGCGACGAATGGTTCTTCCCCGCGAGCATGGTCATCGTCGGCGCGCACTACCTGCCGTTCGTGTTCCTGTACGGGATGCCGCTGTTCGCGGTTCTGGCAGCGGCCCTCTCCTCTGGTGGCGTCGCGCTCGCGCTCTGGATCCCTGCAGGCCCTGCTGCCGGCGGCTGGGCCGCTGGTGCCACGCTCGTGGTCTTCGCCTTCCTTCTTCGCAGTCAAGGCCGACGCGCAGGTCGCGGGCAAGGCCGCCGCGCTCTGGAGTGCGACACGCCGGTGGCGCCGCTGACGTCGCTGGCGGCGAGACCCGTTCGACCCTGACGGGGTACGGGGTGCCTCACCGGCCCGTCGTTGCCCTGCGCGACGCAGCCGACGCCTACGGATCGTCGGAAGCTGCGTCCGTGGAGGGGATCAGCATCGTGGTCAGCATGCGGCGTCGGCGTCCTCCGCCCGGGCGGCGTTCGGCGAAGGGAAGGACCGCCTCGTTCAGTCGCTGCGCGAACTCGACGAGTTCTGCGTCGTCCAGCCACAGGGCGACCTGCTGGTAGCCGAACCCGTCCGTGGACGGATCGGCGTCCGGGGCGTCGAGGTAGTGCAGACCTTGCTCGAGCAGCGAGGCGACGAAGACCTGCAGATGCCGCGCGTGTTGATGCGGCGTCAGCGCCGCGGCCTCCTCGACGCCGAGGTGGGAAGCGGCGGTGTCGAGCCTGTAGGTCCGCTCGGTGCGACCACGGACCTGCTGGGTCGCTGCGACCTCGATGATGCCGGCATCGGCGAGGCGGCGCACGTGCCGGTAGAGGGTGGCACGTGGCACGTCGGGCAACACCTCTGCGAGGCCCTGAGTCGTCAGCTCGCGTCCGATCAGCGCCTGGACCACCCGCAGCCGGACCGGGTGGAACAGCACCTCGGCGCGCTGGTCGGTCACCTCGCCCTCCTCACCGCCACGGTGCCTTGGTGGCCCTGCTGCGGGGCACCAGGATCACACCTCGCGCCTACCGGTGCGCTGGACGGCGAAGCCGAACAGGGCCGCGGTGGCCACGACGCTCGTGACCGCCGCCGCGAGGTAGTCACCGAGGTCCCCGCCCCCGACCAGGTCAGGGAGCGCACCGAGCAGCTCGCTCGGCAGATAGGGCGCAACCACATCGGCGACCGCGACGACCGGCAGCAGCAGGAGCACGGCCACGGCGATCGCCACGGTGGTCAGGACGTTGCGTGCCACGCTGGCGGCGGCGGCGACGACGGCCACGGCGAAGGCGAGGTAGAGGCTGGTCAGGGCCGTGCCGGTCAGCATGCTGGCCGCGTCGGGCGCACCGATCAGCACCACCGTCTCGTACCAGGCGGCGAGGACGCCGGCGACGAACGCAGCGATCGCGGCGGCGGTCGTCACCACGTACCGGGGCGCGAGCAGCCGGGACACACGCTGGACCCGGGTCCGGAAGAAGCTGCCGATCTCGGGCCGTGCGTCGAGGCTCAACGCGCTAGCGGCGATCACGATGGTGACCAACAGGCCGATCTGGCTCGCGTTCGTCAGGAACTGTTGGATCGCCAGGGCCGGTGTCGGCTCGGGCGTCTCGATGACGATACCGCCACCGCCCGCCTGGACGAGCTCGTCGAGGTAGGCGGCCACGAGCGGGCCCATGAAACCGAAGAAGACGAAAACACCGACGAGGGCGAACAGCCGCCGGGTCCGCACGAGGCGGTGCCACTCGAGGTTCCACACGTTCATGACGTCAGCTCCAAGAAGACGTGTTCGAGATCGGCCCGGACCGGGGTGAGGCTGACAACCGGCGCGTCGAGGCGGGCGAGCACCGGCACGAGGTGGCGCTCGAGCTCCTCCAGGGACGCGGCGGTGACCCGTAGCCGGCCGGCACCGACGGACTCCGCGTGGGTGACCCATGGCTCGCGCCGCAACCGGTCGGCGGCGGTATCGACGTTGCGGCGCAGACGTACCTCAACGGCGGGCGCGGCCCGGCCGACCAGCAGGTCCTCGAGCGGGCCCTGCCACAGCAGGGCGCCTTCCCGCAGGATCCCGACCGTGTCGCTGACCTGCTGGACGTCGGCGAGGATGTGGCTCGAGAACAGCACTGTGGCCTCACGGCCGATGTCGGAGACCAGGTCGAGCACGTCGCGCCGGCCCGCGGGGTCGAGGGCGCTCGCGGGCTCGTCCAGGATGAGCAGCTCGGGCTGGGCGACGATCGCCGCCGCGAGGCCGACCCGCTGGAGCATCCCCCGCGAGTACCCGCCGACGCGGCGGTCGGCTGCGTCGGCTATGCCGGTATCCCCGAGCGCGTGCGCGACCCGCTCCTCCGGCAGCGAGGGATCGATGAGGTTGCGCGAGAGGTCGACGACCTCGCGCCCGGTCAGCCAGGGGTCGAACTGCGGCGTGTCGGGGACGGCCGTGATGCGGGACCGGTCGACGGACAGCTCGACCGTCCCGGCCGTCGCTCGACGCGTTCCGAGCAGGATCGACAAGAGCGTGGTCTTGCCGGCGCCGTTCGGGCCGACCAGGCCGTAGACGCCGGCCCGCGGCACGGCGAGCGCGACGTCGTCGAGCGCTACGTGACCGCCGTAGACCTTCCGGAGCCCGTGGGTCGCGACGATCCGGTCGTCGCCGGTCATGGTCGTGGCGCTCACGCCCGCCGCCCCCAGAGCAGATAGACGAGGCCACCGACCGGCACCGATGCGACGATCGCGATCGCCCAGCCCCACCGCGGCAGGCCCTGGACCCGCTCGGTCCGATGCAGGTCGACGAGGCAGTAGACGATGAAGCCGATGGCGACCAGCACCAGCGGAGCCACGGCGGCGAAGGGGATGTCCACGAGCGATCCGTCCTGTCCGTTTCCGAGCGGCGCCTACCGCCACTGGTCTCAGAAACGATACAAGTCGTCTCGCGTCGTCCGTAGGGCCTATGGTCCTGCGGGCAGCGGCGCCAGTGGAGCGTCGCTCGCCAACGCCGGTTCGAACGCGTCCAGGTGGTCTAGCGGCGCCACCTCAGCGCAGCGCACCGTCTCACGCGCGGCGGTCGGCCGTACACCGAGAACCCGAGAAACTGCCCGGGTCTCACCGGCGCCACAGCGATGAGCGGCAGCGCTCGTAGACCCACCCACCCGGACTCGAAGCCGTGTGGGGTTCTGCGCCTCAGGCTCTGACGCCTCGACTCGTGGCGAAGCGAAACACACGCGGAGCACACAGCCAGGATGCGGCCCGGTGCGCCAAGCTGCGTTCCAGCGAGCTCAGATCAGGACGGAGCGTCACGGGAACCACAAGAACGACCGCGAAGAGTGGCCGAATCGGATGTTGCGCTACTGACCGCCCTTCTGGACGTAGCCGCGGACGAACTCCTCAGCGTTCTCCTCGAGCACCTCGTCGATCTCGTCGAGGAGCTCGTCGACGTCGTCCACCACGTCGCGGGCGGCATCGCGCTCCGGCGCCTCGGTGACCTCCTCCTGCGCGCCGTCCGTACCAGGCTGACGCTGGGTGCGGCCTGCATCGCTCACGAGGACCTCCTCACGTCCGTCTCCCCGAGCACGGTAGCGCGTGCGTCCACGCTCAGGCGGTGAGCCGCGCGAGCAGCTCGGCGGTGTCGTGGACCTCGTCGAGCAGCGCTCCGAGTTGCTCGCGGGTCCCCCGCCCCGGCTCCCGCATCGGCACCCGCTGCAGCCGCTCCCCCCCGGTGTCCAGCACGATCGCATCCCACCCGGCCGCGACGACCTGTGAGCCGAAGCGGCGGATCACCTCGCCCCGGAACCAGGCCCGGGTGTCCGTCGGCGGCGTGGTGACCGCAGCCTCCACCTCCTCATCGCTGACGAGCTGCACGACCCTGCCGCGCGCGGCAAGGCGGTGGTACAGCCCCCGCTCCACACGGACGTCGTGGTACTGCAGGTCCAGCATCTTGAGCCGGTCGTGCTGCCAGCCGAGCCCGTGCCGCCCGCGGTACTGCTCGAGCAGCTCGAGCTTCGTCGCCCAGTCGGCCAGGCCGGTGAGGAGCCTCGGGTCCTCCGCTGCGACCTCCACACCCTCCCGCCAGCGCGCCAGCACGTCGCGCTCCACCTCGGTGCCAGACCGACCGGCGAGGTGATCGGTGACGACCTCGAGGTACCAGCGCTGCAGCTCGACCGGGGTGATGCGGCCCCCAGAGGCCAACGGCAGGGCGACGCGGCCGGTCAGGTCGTGGGAGACCGCGTGGAAGGCCGCGACGGGATCGGCCAGCTCGGGCGGCTCGGGGAGCGCCTCGTCCTCGATCGCGGCCAGCACCAGCAGCATCGTGCCGACCTTGAGGTAGGTGGCGACCTCGCAGAGGTTGGCGTCACCGTTGATGACGTGCAGCCGGCGGTAGCGGTCCGGGTCCGCGTGGGGCTCGTCCCGGGTGTTCATCAGCGGGCGCTTCAGGGTGGTCTCGAGCCCGAGCACGACCTCGAAGAAGTCCGCCCGCTGGGTCAGCTGGAACTCGATGCTGGCGTCGAGGTGGCTGCCGACCCGTCCGGCGCCGATGAGCAGCGGACGGCTGACGAAGAAGGGCACGAGCCGGTAGGTGAGCCGGCCGAAGGGCACGCTGCGAGCCACGAGGTAGTTCTCGTGCGTGCCGTACGCCGCCCCCTTGCCGTCGGTGTTGTTCTTGTGGATCAGGACCCGGCTGCCGGCGGGCAGGCTCGCGCTGGCACGCTCGGCAGCATCGGCGAGGATCCGCTCCCCGGCCCTGTCCCAGATGAGGAGGTCGCGGGCGTTCGTGCACTCCGGGGTGGCGTACTCCGGGTGGGCGTGGTCGACGTAGAAGCGCGCACCGTTGGTGAGCACGGCGTTGGCGAGGCCGAGCTCGTCGTCGATCATCGGCTCCAGCGAGGGCACCCGGCGCGGCTCGCGCGCGTCCACGAGCGGTGACTCGTCGGTGTGGTCCCACCGGACCTCGCCCGGCCCGGCGGCGCGGTAGGCGCTGACCACCAGCGAGGAGGCCACGACCGGGTTGACCGGCGTTGGCCCGTCCACGGTGATGCCGTACTCGGTCTCGACCCCGACGTAGCCCGGGCCGCTCACGCTCGCTGGCTCACAGGTACTGCCCCGGCGCGACGTTGTCGATGGTGCGCCCCGGGCCATCCTCGCCGGCGAGCAAGGTGCGGACGTAGACGATGCGCTCACCCTTCTTGCCGGAGATGCGCGCCCAGTCGTCGGGGTTGGTCGTGTTCGGCAGGTCCTCGTTCTCGCGGAACTCCTGGCCGATCGCGGCGAGCAGGTCCTCGGTGGCGATGCCGCGGCGGCCGGTGTCGAGCAGGCGCTTGATCGCGAGCTTCTTCGCGCGGGCGACGACGTTCTCGATCATGGCGCCGGAGTTGAAGTCCTTGAAGTACAGGACCTCCTTCTCGCCGTTGGCGTAGGTCACCTCGAGGAAGGCGTTGTCCGCGTCGCTGGCGTACATGCGCTCGACGGTCCTCTCGATCATCGCGGCGACGGCCTCGGCGCGCCCACCGGCCGCGGCGACCTCCTCCTCGGCCAGCGGCAGCCGCTCGTGGAGGTAGATCGAGAAGATCTCCCGGGCGGCGGCGGCATCCGGCCGGTCCACCTTGATCTTCACGTCCAGCCGGCCGGGCCTTAAGATCGCCGGGTCGATCATGTCCTCGCGGTTGGAGGCGCCGATCACGACCACGTCCTTGAGGCTCTCGACCCCGTCGATCTCCGCGAGCAGCTGCGGCACGATGGTGGTCTCGACGTCGGAGGAGACCCCCGTGCCGCGGGTGCGGAACAGCGACTCCATCTCGTCGAAGAACACGATCACGGGCACGCCCTCGGCGGACTTCTCCCGGGCGCGCTGGAAGATGAGCCGGATCTGCCGCTCGGTCTCGCCGACGTACTTGTTGAGCAGCTCGGGCCCCTTGACGTTGAGGAAGTAGCTGCGCACGTCCTGGCGACCCGTGCGATCGCGGACCCGCTGGGCGAGCGCGTTGGCCACCGCCTTGGCGATCATGGTCTTGCCGCACCCCGGCGGGCCGTACAGCAGGATCCCCTTCGGCGGGCGCAGCTCATGCTCGACGAACAGCTCGGCGTGCAGGTAGGGCAGCTCGACGGCGTCGCGGATCGCCTCGACCTGCTCGGTGAGGCCCCCGATCTGCTCGTAGGTCACGTCGGGGACCTGCTCGAGGATCAGCTGCTGCACCTCGGCCTTGGCGATGCGCTCGATCGCGGTGGCGGAACGGGTGTCGAGCAGCAGCGTGTCGCCGGCCTTGAGCGGGAGCTCCCGCAGGGGGGCGCCGAGGTGGACGACCCGCTCCTCGTCGCCCCGGCCGACCGCGAGCACCCGGTCATCGTCGAGCAGCTCGGAGATCGTGACGACCTCGCCGCGGTCATCGAACCCGGCCACCGCGACGATGTTCATCGCGTCGTTGAGCCGGACCTGGCGGCCCGCCACGAGCGAGCCGGGCTCCAGCTCCGGTCCGAGGCCGACCTCGAGCTTGCGGCCGCCGACGGACACCGTCGCGGTTCCGGCCTCCTCGCCCGCGGCGAGGTAGGTGGCGTAGGTCTGCGGTGTCGCCGAGAGCCGGTCGACCTCCTCCCTGAGCACCGCGAGCTGGTCGCGTGCGCCACGCAGGGTGTCCGCGAGCTTGGTGTTGTGGGCGAGCGCCGACTGCAGGCGGGAGCGCGTCTCGGCCAGACGTTCCTCGAGCAACCGCACGCGGGTCGGGACCATCGCGAGCCGCCGGCGCAGCAGCTCGGTCTCCTCGCGCAGCATCTTGACCTCGGCGAGCACCGCGTCGGGGTCGTTGGGGTCGGCTGGCTCGACGCGCGGGATGTCCGCGGCGTCCAGGGGCGCCAGCTTCGGCTCGGATGCGGCCAGACGCGCCGGATCGGCGTCCAGCCCCGGCAGATGCCCGAGGTCGTCGCCGGGCTCGCTCGGGTCCTGCCCGCCGTCACGTCGCGGACCGGCCACGTGGTCTCCTCGCCCCGGGGTGCGGGCCGGGCGGCTCCCGGCCACGGCTGCAGGAGCAGTGTAGGACCCCGGGCCAACGGGCACAGCCCCACCTGCGTCCGTCCGCACGAGCGCGGTGCGCGCCGCCGCGTCGCGGGCGGCAGGGTCCGTCCGGACGGGAGGGGACCTCACGTTCTTAGTCAGGGAGCGGCAGCCTCGAGGTCACCGATCCCCACCGTCGGAGGAACGATGAGCCGTCCCCTCGAGGTCCTCGCCACGACGGGGGCGGGCGCGGTCGGTGCCGTCGGTGCCGTGCTGGTGATCGGGGCGAGCCCGTTGCTCGCGCTACCGGGGATCGTCGGGGTCGCCATCATCGCGGTGGTCGCCACCCGCGATCGCTGAGGGATCCCCCGCGAGGTGGCGCGACCGGTCGGTCGCCTCCCAGTCCACGTGGCCCCCGGTGTCGACCTTGCGCCGCCGGCGCAACGGACCACCCTCCTCGCGACGGGGAACCCGTCGGGCCGTGGTCAGGAACGCGGTGTGCGCAACCATGCGGTGCGCCGGGCGGACCGCGAGGCCGTCGACATCCCAGGGGCGCACGAGCGTCTCCGTGGTGGAGACGTCCGCGAAGCGGCCATCG
>JBKHDS010000027.1:0-13610 GCA_046541215.1 Nitriliruptoraceae bacterium | reverse complement strand
GTCGGACAGGTCCAGCCGGTCGGCCAGGAACTCGTGGGCGATGACCCGGCGCCAGCCTGCCTGCGCTTCACCCAGCTCGGTGACCAGTCCGGGGTCGACCAGGAGAGTGGGCAGACCGCCCGAGGCGTAGACCTGGCGGATCCGCTCGAGCAGCCGGGCGCGGATGATGCAGCCGCCGCGCCAGATCCGGGCGACGGCGCCGAGGTCGATGTTCCACCCGAAGCTGTCGGAGGCGGTCTGGATCATGTCGAAGCCCTGGGCGTACGCCACAACCTTCGAGGCCCACAGCGCCTGCCTCAGGTCGTCGATCAGCCGCCCCACGTCGTCCACCTCGCCGCCCTCGGGACCGAGCAGGGTCCCGGCAGCAGCCTCACGAAGCGGCGCGTGCCCCGAGGTGGAACGGGCGAACACCGCGGCCGCGATCGCGCCGATCGGGATGCCGAGCTCCAGAGCGATCTGCACCGTCCAGCGACCGGTGCCCTTCTGCTCGGTCGCATCCGCGATGAGCTCCACCAGTGGACGGCCGGTGGCGCTGTCGGTGTGGTCGAGGACCTCGGCGGTGATCTCGATCAGATACGAGTCGAGGTCGCCGGTGTTCCACTCGCGGAAGATCTCCGCGATACGTGGGACGTCCAGCCCGGCGGCGACGAGGATGTCGTAGGCCTCGGCGATGAACTGCATGTCGGCGTACTCGATGCCGTTGTGCACCATCTTCACGAAGTGGCCGGCACCGTCAGGCCCGATGTAGGTGGCGCAGGGCTCGCCATCGACCTTCGCAGCGATGTCTTCGAGCAAGGGCCCGAGGGCCTCGTAAGCCTCGGGCGAGCCGCCGGGCATGATGCTGGGCCCATGCAGCGCACCCTCCTCGCCGCCGGAGATGCCCGCCCCGACGAGGAGCAGGCCGGCATCGCGGAGCGCGGACTCCCGACGGCGGGTGTCCTCGTAATGCGCGTTGCCTCCGTCGACGACGATGTCTCCCTCCTCCAGCAGGGGGACCAGCGCGTCGATCACCGCGTCGGTTGGTTCGCCGGCGCGGACCATGGAGATGATCCGTCGGGGCCGGGACAGGCTCGCGACCAGATCCTCGAGCGTGGGGGCAGCGACGAAGGTGCCCTCGTCACCATGCTCGTCGAGCAGTGCATCGATCTTCTCGGTCGAGCGGTTGTGGACCGCCACAGCGTGCCCGTGTCGAGCAAGGTTGCGGGCGAGGTTGCTGCCCATGACGGCGAGGCCGATGACACCGACGTCAGCGACAGATCGGGGTGTGGGCTCAGTCATCGTTGTCGGCTCCTAGGGGTCCTGGGGTGGTGCTCGGACCGAGTTGGAGGGCGAGATAGCACCTCACCATGATGACCGTATCGACCGTCCATGATCGCCACCCCACATCTGCGCAGCATCGATCCGCCGCGTCTTGTCGTGTTACTCCCCGACAAGAACCACACGTACACGATGGCGCTCGACGCGGATGCGCTCGCCGTGCACTTCATCGACCGCGACCGGATCGATCTCGCCGACCGGATCACCGTGATGCTCCAGGGCGAACTCGTCAGCACGGCTACCCATGTCGGGGTCCCGACGCACGCTCGCCTCGACGTGAGACGGCTCACCGTCGAAGAGCAGGCGCGAGGCGTTCCTCGCTGTGACCCGCGGCATCCTGCGGTTCCCCGCCGTCGCCCACCGGACCGACGAGTGGCGCGAGGGCGAGCAGGTCGTCGGCCTCACCTGGCTGTTGGGGGTGCTGCCGTTCAACCGGCACCACCTCACCGTTGCCCGGATCGATCACGAGCGGGTGACGTTGACCAGTGCCGAGCACGGTGGCCTCATCCGCTCCTGGGTCCATGACATCGCGGTGGTACCGCTCGGTTCGGACCGCGGCATCACTCAGCATCCTGCTCCGGTCATGGAACCAGCCCCGCAGATCGTCGGCACGTTGTGCATCGGGGACGCCAGGCGGCGATAGAACGCCCGACCACGGGGCCGTGGTCGTGGGCGTGGGCCCCGGTCAGATCGGCGACCGCGGCGGAGAGCAGTACCAGGGTGGTCACTCAGCCAGGCGGTCGCGGCTTCGCGGTTGTGGTGGCGGTGTGGCCGGTCTCCGGGGGCTCGTCGGGCCCGGTGGCGGCGTCCGTGAGCCGGCGGACCCCCAAGCCGCCGAAGGCGAGCCGACCCCAGGCCTCGACCCCACGGGTGTTCGGTGGTGGCGCGTCAGGGCGGTGCCAGGCAGCCGTGATGGCCGCGTTGCGGGCGCGGTGGTAACGACCGAACGCGAGCGCCCGGAGCAGCACGTCGGCGGTGCCGTCGGCGTGGCGGGTGATGGCACGCAGCCCCTGCCACCCGAAGGCCGGCAGGTCCAGGCGGCAGGTCCGCCGCCGCAGATGCTCCAGCACCAGCAGGGCCAGCAGGCCGAGCAGGAGCAGCACGGGCACACCGTGCCCGCCGACGAGCAGCCACGCGAGCGGCGAGGAGCCGTAGTTCAACTGGTTCCCGACGGCGTGCGTGAGGACCGAGTAGATCCAGAACGCCGGCACGAGCCACACCGCTGCGGCGAAGCGCCGGCGCAGGAGCAACGCCACGCCGAGGGCGAGCCCGAGGAACGCCGCGCTCCCTCCGTGGTAGACGACCACGTCCATCCCGCCCGGGAGGTCGGTGGCGAAGGTCGGGAACAGCCACGTGTAGGGGCCACCGAACCCGCCGGTGAACGTCCCCTCCGTCCAGCTCGCCAGCAGCCGACCGTACAGGGCATCCTCGTGGACGGCGTACCCGCCGCCGGTCGCGAACCCGAGCACCACCAGGTCGAGCGCCGCGGGCCGGCGTCCGGGCGATCGGGTCAGGCGCCAGGCCTGCAGCCCGATCACCGCGAGCAGCGCGCTCTCCTCCAGCGGCGGGACCCACCACACGGCAAGGGCCTGACCGGACGGGTCGAGCCAGGTGAGCACGGGCCAGATCAGACCGAAGACGATCGTCGGCACCATGAAGACGCCGAGGAGGAATGCCGTCAGGATCTCCCGGGCCCCGACCGTGCGTACACCGATGGTGACCACAGCGAGCCAGACGAGCACGTAGGCGTGCAGCGCGAGGTTGCGCAGCACCGGTGCAGCACCGCCGACCTCGATGAGGCTCGGCCACAACCAGAGGAAGCTGAGCAGCGCGAGGGCCAGGGCGGCGAGGCGGAGCAGGCTCGCCCGGTCGACGGTCCACCACAGGCGCAGCAGCGACGGGGACCTCTGGGCGGATGGCGAGGCCGTCATCGTCCCCAGTCCTTCCAGCTCTCGTCGTCGCCGTAGCCGTTGCGCTCGATCTCCAGCTTGATGCGGATGTCATCCAGGACGCGCTCGGCCTCGCGCCGTCCGGCGTCGTCGCTGGATGACCCGTCGCCGGCACCACCGCGCTGCCCGGAGGCCTCGCCCGACCCGCTCCTAGGATCGTGGGAGTGCGTCGGATCGCCGCTGCTCGCCGGCGTCCCCATCTCGCCGCCGGTCTGCTCGTAGATCCGTTCCTCGCGTCGCTGGTTCGCCTCGGTCACGGTCGAGACACCATCCGCGAGTACGTCGCTGGCTGCGGCCACGGTGATCAGGGGGCCCGTGGCCTTGCCCAGGTTGCGCGAGGGTTCGGTCAGGAACTCGACGATCAGGTCCGTCACCGTTTCCTCGGCGTTGTCGCGCTGCCACTCGCGCTCATGGCCGGGTTCCTCGTGCCACTCGGGCTCACGGTCCTCGCGGCCGCCACGGCGGCGGTCACCCCCGCCATCCCCGCCAGCGCCGGCGGCACCGGCCGCCCCGGTCACCGTCGGCCCGGCGTCCGGGGGGTTGCCGGCGCAGGGACCGCACGCATCGGACGCGTCGAGGAGGTCGGCGACGACCCCCAGCAGCTCATCGAACATCACGGTTCCGTTCCTATAGTTCGCGTCTCACGATGGCCTGCGAGGGGTTTGAGCACCTCTTGCACAGATCGTCGGGGTGGCAGGTGGCGACGCCGGCCGGGCACGCCAGGTGCAGGCGTGGCACGCGCTCAGGCCGGCCCGCCGAGGATCAGCGTCACGCTCGCACCGGCGCCGTTGTCCACGACCTGCGCACCGAGCGTCTCCTCACCGCGCTCCAGTTCGAGCAGCAGCTGGCCGCTGCCGTCCTCGCGCTCGATCGTGGTCCAGCCGCCGGCCTGGGCGTTGGCCTCCAGTTCCTCGATGAACCCGAGCGGTTCAGCACCCTCGAGTAGCCCGGAGACGATCACACCCGCTCGACCGTCCTCCGTGGCCTCGAACGTGTTCTGGGGCTGGAACCCGGCGGGTACCTCCACGGCGTCGGCGAGCTGCTCGGGGATCCCATCGGCGGCGCCGAACGACGCCTCGTTGCCGTCCTCGTCGCGGGCCGTCATGCGATCTTCGTCCAGGTCGATGTCGACCTCCTCGTCCTCCTCGGCGAGTGACTCGAGCGCTGCCTCGCCGACGCGCTCGGAGGCGGCGCCGCAGCCGGCGGACAGCGCCACCAGCACGGCCAGGGCCAACGTCGTCCTGCGGTGGTAACGATGGGGGGTCGGAGAACGCATCGTGGATGCTCCTGTCGGTCGTGATGAAGTGCCTCAGCAGGTGATGGCCAGTTCGAGCTCTCGTTCCGCCGTCTCGTCGGTGGTGCGGACGACGACGGCGGTGCCGGTCGCCCCCGACGCCGTCGCCGCGCGCACGAGGGCGAGCAACAGGGCCGTGGTCCTCGCCCGCTCCCGCAGCTGGCTGTCCACCACCTGCTCGGCCCTCGCACCGACGACGGCGGGACGGACGTGGTGCAACCGGTACCCCTGGAGCATCAGGTGGACCCTCATGGCGGTGCTCCTCGTTGCTCGACGATCGATCGGTGGCCAACGCCGAACGAGGACGGGGCGCGGTGTCACCGGGTGCGGCCCGGCCGGAGCCAGGAGAGGCCGCCGGCCGCACCCGGTGGTCGGGGGCCCGCCGCAAGCGGGCCAGACCGCGCGGACACCACAGCCGCCTGAGCGGCGCGCGGCCGCAGGCAGGCAGGACGAGGCGGTGCGTCATGCACGTGGAGGGCTCCTGGCTCCAGTGGTCGGGAGCCTGCAAGCACGCCGTGTCACGAGCGTGTCACGGTGACGAACACGACCGGCAGCGTGCCCAACCCGACCAGCATCGTGGGGATCTCGCCGACACGGGTCCCGACCATGCCGGCCACCACGGCGACGACCAGGAAGGTCGCCGCGAACCCGGTCAGTAGCGACGCCGCCTGCCCCTCCGTCAACCCGAGCGTCTCGACGCCGTAGATGGGGAACATCGTCTGGAGACCCGCGAACCCGACGTAGGTGGTCAGCAGCGCGCCCAGGACCAGCAGCGCACCTCGTTGCTCTCTCCGGCCGAGCCGGCGGAGCCCGTCGAGCGTGTCGCGCACCGGGTTGGACGAGGCCAACGCCGTCGTGTGGTCGATGTGGGGCGGGAACCGCTCCGCGCGCCACCAGACCACCCCGAGGCTGACGAGCAGCACCGCGGCAGCGGCCGCGAAGGGCAGAACGGGGTCGTCGTCGTAGAGCGGGGATAACACCGCGAAGCTCACCACCACGCCGACGTTGCCGAGCAGCTGGGCGATACCACTCGCGGTGGACCGTCGACCCGGCGGGGTGTGGTCCAGGATGATCGCCGCCATCGGGCCGCGGTAGGTGTGCATCGCCACCGTGAACAGCACCTCGGTGACGATCAACGTCCACAGCAGCGCGGCCGCGTACGGGATGGCGAGCAGCGTCAGGGCCGCTGCCGGGATGGCGACCGTGATGAACGGCAGGCGACGCCCCCAGGGCGAGGCGCACCGGTCGGACCAGGCGCCGACCACCGGGATGAGCAGCAGACCGACGAGGTTGTCGGTGCCCATGAGGAGCCCGACGAGGGCGTTGGAGTCGAGGAAGCCGCGGTACAGCAGCGGCAGGAACGCGTTGTAGACGGCGAACGCCAGCTGGACGGCGAGGAACCCCACCCCCAACCACCAGACGCGCCCGTACGAGAACCGGTACGCGGCGTCGGTCGGTGCTTCGCCGGGGACCGTCACGATGCCGCACCTTCCACGTCGACCGCCGGGTTGCGCGCGAGGTAGCGCGACTCACCCACGGGATCGTCCCCGACGAGCCCGACGGCCGCGGCCCACCCGTCGCACCGTTGGGTGATGAGCTCGATCTCGGTGTCGTCGAGCCGCGCGGTGACGTGGTCACCCAGCAGCTCCCGGGTCTCCTCGGGCCGGAAACGCAGGTCGTCGTGGCCGAGCAGGAGGCTGTCGGCCTCCAGCAGCAGCACCTCCTCGTGTGCCGCGGCCCAACCCAACAGGGCGTCGACGGGATCGACGTCGTCGGGGCGACCGAGCGTGGCGACCAGGTCGCTCAGGCCGTGGCGGCGCAGGGACCAGAGCAGCCGGGAGTTGAGCTGACCACGGGTCGCCGTAGGACCGGTCAGCCTCGCATTGATGACCGGCCCGGCGTGCGCGTCGGCCACCTTGGCCAGCAGCGTGGACTTGCCCGCACCGGACGGCGCCTCGACCACCACGAACCGGCTCGTCGAGACGGCCTCGACGAGCCGCGGTCGCTGCACGCTACCCGCGATGCCCTTCCCTTCACCTGTCGGCAGCAACCGTCGCGCGAACCCCGCACCGGTCGCGGCGCGCCAACCTAGCCTCGTTGCTTCGAGAGAGGATTGGGGCCGGTACGGACCTGATCGCCTTCGTATCACCCCTGATAGCGTGCCTGCGGAGTCGGACCTGAACGCCATCAGGATGGGGGTTGCAGGCGCTGCCGGCCGCAACCCAGGGAGTGAACGTGCCAGCAGCGCAGCCGTCACGGCCGATCCGAGGCGCCTCCTTCGGTTGGCGGTCCCTGGCGAGCCACCGCCGGTGGCTGGACAACGAGATGGAGCGACTGCTCCGGTTCCCGACGGACCCGCGGCATCCCTGCGGTGGTTTCGCCTACCTCGACGCGTTCGGACGGCCGGTCACGGAGGAGCCGGTCCACACGTGGATCACGGGCAGGATGACGCACGTCTACGCGCTCGCCCATCTGTGCGGGCTGCCGGGGGCGAGCGACCTCGTCGACCACGGTGTCGCGGCGTTGCGTGACCTCCTCCACGACCACCAGGAGGGCGGATGGTTCAGCGCGGTGCGGCCCGACGGCACACCGAGCGACCGCAAGGACGCCTATCAGCACGCGTTCGTCGTGCTGGGCGCCTCGAGCGCGGCGGCCGCCGAGCGACCGGGCGCTCGCTCGCTGCTCGATGCTGCGCTCGAGGTGTTCGAGACCCGGTTCTGGGACGAGGCGGCCGGGCGGTTCGTGGAGTCCTTCGCACGCGACTGGACCGACGGCGAGCCGTACCGCGGCGCCAACAGCAACATGCACGCGGTGGAGGTGTCCCTCGCGGCGGGCGACGTCACCGGCGATGTGCGCTGGCACGACCGGGCGCTTCGGATCGCCACCGCCCTGATCCATGGCGTCGCTCGCGAGCACCGGTGGCGAGTGGTGGAACACTTCGACGCCACGTGGGAGCCGCTGCTCGAGTACAACCACGACCAGCGGGACCATCCCTTCCGTCCCTACGGCACGACGGTCGGCCACTGGCTCGAGTGGTCACGCTTGCTCCTCCATCTCGAAGCGTCGCTCGCCGACCCGCCGGACTGGCTGCTGCCCGCGGCGCAAGCACTGTTCCAGGCAGCCATCGACCTCGGCTGGGCACCCGACGGTTCGCCGGGCTTCGTCTACACCTTGGACCGCGATGACCGGCCCGTGGTCGACACGCGGCTGCACTGGGTCGTCGCCGAAGGCATCGCCGCAGCGGCCTCGCTCCATGAGCGGACCGCCGAGTCGGTGTACGAGCGCTGGTACCGCCGGTTGTGGGACCACGCCGAGGTCGCCTTCATCGACCGTCAGAACGGCAGCTGGCACCACGAGCTCGACCCCGACCTCC
Organism: Nitriliruptoraceae bacterium; assembly: GCA_046541215.1. GTDB lineage: Bacteria > Actinomycetota > Nitriliruptoria > Nitriliruptorales > Nitriliruptoraceae > T1Sed10-7. The sequence goes on along the minus strand of JBKHDS010000027.1, from coordinate 5,677 downwards.
GGGTCGCGCAGGGGACCTGGGGCGGCAAGCCCGACCTCTACCACGCCGTGCAAGCCACCCTGCTCCCGCAGCTCGCCCTGGCACCGTCGATCGCGACCCAGCTGGCAGGGCACGCCACCTCGTCGAGGAACGAACCCTGACACACCGCTGACCGGCCGTGACGGGGCGACCGTCGACCCGCACGGTTCGCCGGGTCCTCGGCCGGTTCCTGGCTCGTCGCGTCCCCCCCAGGGCGTGGTGTCCGCCGTTCGACCCGGGGCCGCCTGTCGCGGCGCGGTGGCTTCCGCACCGGGTAGGATTATCGCGAATCGTTCGTAGTAGGGGATCGTGGGTGCCGCACCAGACACTGAAGCCGCCTGACCCGTCGTTGCCCGACGACGTCGAACGTGGGGTCCTGGCGTTGGAGGACGATCTGGGGCACCGAGCGTTGGCCCGCCGGACGCGCCGGTGGCTCGTGCTACTCGGCGCCGGTTTGCTGGCGACGGTGATCGCCGGTATCGCCATCGGTGCGGTCGTCGTTCCCGTGGGGACGGTCGCGAGGGTGGTGGGCCATCACCTCCTCGGCTGGCCGTCGGAGGTGACCTGGTCGGGGCCGCAGGAGTCGATCATCTGGGAGGTGCGTGCTCCCAGGGTGCTCCTCGGCGCGGCCGTCGGTGCAGGGTTGGCGGTGTGCGGGGTGGCCTTGCAGGCCATGGTCCGGAACCTGCTGGCCGATCCGTACCTGCTCGGGGTCACCTCGGGTGCCTCGACGGGTGCGGCGGCCGCGATCCTCTTCGGTGTCGGTGGCGGGATCGGCGAGCACGCGCTGTCTGCGAGCGCCTTCCTCGGCGCGCTCGGGGCTTCGGCGCTGGTGTTCCTGCTCGCGCGTGCGGCTGGGCGTGTCACCTCCGTGCGGCTGCTGCTGTCCGGCGTCGCGGTCGGCTACGCCCTGTACGCGGCCACGAGCTTCCTGATCTTCGCGTCCGGGTCGGCGGAAGGCGCCCGGTCGGTGCTGTTCTGGCTGCTCGGCTTCCTCGGGCTGGCGAGCTGGTCGACCCCGCTCGCGGTCGTGGTGATCGTCGTGGCGCTCACGGTCGTCCTGCTCGTGCTGTGGGGGCAGCGCCTGGATGCGCTGGCGCTGGGGGATGAGACCTCGCTCACCCTGGGGGTCGACCCGGCCAGGTTCCGGGTGCAGTTGCTGGTGGTGGTCTCGCTGTGCGTGGGCGTCGTCGTCGCCGCGTCGGGGGGCATCGGGTTCGTCGGGCTGGTGATCCCGCACCTCGCCCGCCGGCTGGTGGGTGGTGCGCACCGGCGGGTCGTGCCCGTGGCGGCGCTCCTCGGGGCGTTGTTCCTGGTCTGGGCCGACGTCGCGGCCCGCACCGTGCTCGCCCCGCGGGAGTTGCCCATCGGGATCCTGACCTCCCTCGTCGGCGCTCCCTTCCTGCTCGTGCTCATCCGTCGCTTCCACGCCCGAACCGCCTGACGACCGTCCACCGGAGGAACCGCCGTGCACCTGCGCTCCCACCCCTCCCGCCTCAGCACCGCCCGACCGCTCGTGGCGGGGCTGACCGCTGCGCTGGTGCTCGCCGCGTGTGGTGGGAGCAGCGAGGACCCTGGCGTCGACACGGCCGCGGATGGCGACGCGGACGAAGCGGCGTCGGGTGACACCGACGACGCCGACGGCTTCCCCGTGACCCTCACGAACTGCGACCGTGAGGTGACCTTCGAGCGGCCGCCGGAACGCATCCTGGTCCTCGGTCGCGCGGAGCTCGTGTCGATCATCAGCGAGCTCGACCAGATGGACCGGATCGTCGGTCGTGCCGGCGCCTACCCGCCGGAGTACTTCGACGACGAGACCAACGACCTCATCGCCGACATCCCGTCGCTGAGCGACGACCTCGACGAGTCGGGCCACCTGCAGATCTCGCAGGAGGCGATCCTGGACCTCGAACCCGACCTCGTCCTCGGCCGTCCCGACGGTGTCGACGTGGCCTCCCTGGAAGCGGCCGGCATACCGCTGCTCGAGCAGCCAGCGAACTGCCCCGGCGGGATCGAGGACATCGGCTTCGAGACCATCTACGACGAGGTCACCGCCTACGGCGACATCCTCGGTGTGCCGGATCAGGCCGCGCAGGTCGTCGCCGAGCTGCAGGACCGGGTCGCGGATGTGGAGGCCGCAGCCGCCGAGGTCGGCGACGGGCGCGTCGCGGCAGCGCTCTACCCGACCGTGGGCGGAGGCACGACCTACGCCTACGGCAACCGCAGCTTCCCCCACGTCCTGCTCGAGACCGCCGGGTTCGACAACGCCTTCGCGGACACCGACGAGCGCGTCTTCGAGGTGGCGACCGAGGAACTCATCTCCCGCGATCCCGATGCGCTCGTCCTCCTCCACGTCGACGGCGAACCCGGTCCGGTCGCCGACGCGCTCACCCAGCTGCCGGGCGCGTCGGGCATGACTGCGGTCGTGCAGGAGCAGGTGCTCGTGCAGCTGTTCAACTTCGCCGAGTACCCCAGCCCGCTGGTGATCGACGGGCTCGAGCAACTCGTCGCCACCTTCGGTGACCGCGCATGATCATCGCTCGGGACCTCGGCTTCGCCTACGACCGTCGCGCGGTGCTCGACGGGGTCGACCTCGTCGCCGACGGCGGTGAGGTCCTCGGGTTGATCGGTCCCAACGGCAGCGGCAAGACCACCCTGCTGCGCACGCTCTACGCCTCGCTGCAACCGCAACGGGGCGGGGTGACCCTCGACGGCGAAGCCCTCGACGGCCTCGACCCGCGTGAGGTCGCCCGCCGGACCGCCGTGGTCGTGCAGGAGGAACCAGGCGAGCTCCCCCTGACCGTGGGCGAGATGGTGCTGCTGGGTCGTGTCCCGCACCTGCGCACCTTCCAGCGGCCCAGCCGGCACGACCACCTCATCGCGGCCGAAGCCCTCGAACGGGTCGGTGCCCGGCGGTTCGCCGAGCGGCCCATCGCCGAGCTGTCCGGTGGCGAACGCCAACGCGTCCTGATCGCGAGGGCGCTGGTGCAGCAGGCCAGCCACCTGCTGCTCGACGAACCGACCAACCACCTCGACATCCACTACCAGCACGCCATCCTGCAACTGGTCCGTTCCCTGCCGGTCACGACCGTGGTGGTGCTCCACGACCTCAACCTCGCCGCCCGCTACTGCGACCGACTGCTGCTGCTCGACGACGGCCGGGTCGCGGCCGCCGGCACCCCCGAGGAGGTGCTGCGACCCGACGTGCTCGAGCCCGTGTACGGCATCGGGGTCGAGCGCACCCACCACGGCGGGCACGTTCAACTGCTGTTCCACCCCCTCGACGAGACGCACGAACCGACCGGACCGCCGTCCCCGGTCGGTACAACCGGAAGGGAGAACGCCCGATGAGCCCCCTCGAAACGCCGTCCGAGCAGGCGCAGGTGCGCATCGATGGGTACTGGACGGCCCGAGCGAGCGAGTACGACACCGAGCAGGTGGCCCGGCTCGCACACGACGAGGTCCGCGCCGCCTGGGAGCGCGTGTGGACCGCCGCGCTGCCCCCACCACCGGCGAGGGTCCTGGAACCCGGGACCGGACCCGGCCACGTTGCCTCGCTGCTCGCCCGGATGGGCTACGACGTGACCGGCACCGACCGGGCCGCCGGGATGCTGGACCGAGCCCGCGCCAACGCGCAGGTCGCCGCCGCGGCCGGGTACGCCGTCCCCAGGTTCGTCCCCGGTGACGCCGTGCGGCCCGAGGTGCCTGACCACTCCCTCGACGCCATCGTCGCGCGCTACCTGCTGTGGACCCTGCGCGAGCCGCTCACGGCTCTCCAGCGGTGGCGCACCGCACTCCGACCGGGCGGCGTGGTCGCGATCGTTGACGCACCCTGGTTCGCCGCCGGCTTCCCTACCGGCGACGACACCGCGGAGGTCCACGGCGCCTCGACCTCCAGCTTCACCGAGCACTACGCCGACGAGGTCCTCGAACGGCTGCCGCTCGCCACCGCCTCCAGCATCGACCGGACCGTCGAGGTGGTCCGTGCCGCTGGGTTCGTCGACGTCGAGCTCCACCCGCTACCGGAACTGCTCGAGCTCGACCACCGCTACGGCGTGGCGCCCGGCCACCGACCCGAACTCCAGCACCTCGTGCGCGGCCGCGCACCGGCTCCAGGGACCCCGCCGAGGTGATGATCGACGCCCCGGGTGAGGCGCCGATGGGACCTTGGCCACTGGTCGGTCCCGGCTGAGGCGAGGACGGTGGAGGTGTCGACCCGGGAGGTGGGTATGTCCTCCGCCCTCGACCGGCCGCAGGCGCCACCGCCCCGCGTCCCGACGCCGGTCAAGCGGTTCGGGTACCTCCTCGCCGCAGCGCTCAACGGCGTGCTGCTGTGGGTGGCCCATCAGCTGCTCGAGTGGGGGTGGCCGGACTTCCTCACCCGGGACTTCGACCTCGTGCTCGGGCTTCTCACCGCGTCGTTCGTCGCGAGCATCGTCGTGAACCTCGTGCTGGCCGTCCACCACCACGGCCGCGTCCGTGCCCTCGCCGACCTCGTGACCACCACCTTCGCGCTGGCGGTGGGGCTGCGCCTGTGGGCGGTCTTCCCCTTCGACTTCACCGGCTACGCCACGGACTGGTCGACGCCGCTGCGCGTCGCCCTGGGCGCCGGGATCGCCGCGACCGGCATCGCGATCATCGCCAACCTCGTCACGCTCGTCACCGGGCCTGACGACGCCTGACCGCCCCGGTGGAGCTCACGGCTCATCACCGGGATGGAACGGCATCCCCCGGGATGTAGCCCGCCAGGGCCTCGTCGGGGAGCGGTTCCTCGTCGCCGCGCTCGTCGGTCCAGATCTCCCAGTACCGCCCGATGCGCCCGACGAGATCGTCGGCCGGCTCGACGAACAGCCGCTCCCCGAGGCTCCGGGCATCGAGTTGCAGCTGCGCCCGGTGGCGATCCAGCAGCGCCGTGAACTCGCCGAGCACCTCGGCGCCGCCGAACCGATCGGGGTCCTCGTGCAGCTGCGCCCTGAGCTCGGCGAGGTCGTGGTCGTCGCCCAACAGGTCACTGAGATCGTGGATCTCGCCCCGGCGCGCCTTCATCATCCCCGTCCAGCAGTCCTGCAGGAGGCGCACGTGGTAGCGGTGGTACTTGACCCGCTTGCGCCACTCGTGGAACGCGGCCGTCGTGCGTTCGTCGTAGGCGTCAGCCATCCGGTCCCGGGCGCGCTCGTAGGTCTTCGCGAGCCCCCCGGCGAGCGCGTCGAAGCCCTCGTCCGGCACATCCCAGTCGGCGATCCGATCCCGCGCAGCCTCCAGGTCCGAGGTCACGCCGGCCAGCGCGTCGTCGAGGTCGCGTCCGGCCACCTCGTCGCGTTGACGGACCAGCCCGTCGCGGATCGGGGCGAAGCGGTCGGTGCCCACGACCTGCGGGTGGTGGTCCGCCAGGACCTCGAACGCCTCGATGAAGCCGGTCGCATCACGCAGGTCGGAGATCCGGCGCGCCGCGTCCCGGTACGCCACGTTCTCGCGCTCGTAGAGCGAGCCGTTGGACGAGCGGACGAGCCGCAGCAGCGCACGGACCTTCTTGCAGCGCTTGCGTACCTGGTGGACCGCCTCGTGGGGAGCCTCCTCGTCGAGCTCGGCCAGAGCCGTCTCGGTCTGATCGGCGGCGATGCGCCGAAGCTCGGCAGCGATGGGCTGACCAAGATCGGAA
>JBKHDS010000026.1:0-14046 GCA_046541215.1 Nitriliruptoraceae bacterium | reverse complement strand
GCCGAGGCTGCCCGCCACGCGCGTGCCCGGTTGGCCGCCGACCCGGTCTTCGCGCTGGCCGCAGGCCTGCTGGCCGGGCTCGCCGAGGTCGATGCCCATGCGGTGACCGTGACCGGCGACGAGCCGCGCCTGCTGCGTCGGGTGTTGGACGAGCTCGCGTCGCTCGAGAGCGCCGCGGTGGGTCACGCCCGCGTGGTGGTGCGGACCGGCCCGGCCGCCGCCGGGGATCTCGTGCGCCACCGGACCGCCGCCGCGCTCGGGCTCGAGCTCGGGCAGATCACCGTCACCCGGTGGCGGACACCACCGCGCCCCGACGCGCTCCAGCTCCTGCTCCGGGTCGCCGACCCGCACCTGGCCGACCAGGTCGCCGGGGCCATCGAGGCCGTGCTCGATCCCCAGCCTGGCACCGAGGACGACGGGTTCTGACCCGTCGCGTCGCTAGCCTGCGGTCATGTTCGCCATCACCGCCCGCAGCACCGACGCCACCGACCCGCTGGCCGGCCTCCACCTCGGGGACCATCCGAACCCCGAGCCGCCCGAGGGCTGGGTGCGGGTGCACGTCCGAGCCGCAGCGCTGAACCATCACGACCTGTGGACCCTGCGTGGGGTCGGCATCGATCCGGCGCGGCTGCCGATCGTGCTCGGGTGCGACGCGGCCGGGGTCACCGACGACGGCCGCGAGGTGCTCGTGCACGCGGTCATCGCCGACCCCGACGGGCTCGACGAGACGCTCAGCGGCGGATTCTCGATCCTCTCCGAGCGGTACGACGGCACCTTCGCCGACCAGGTCGTGGTCCCGCGGCGCAACCTCGTCGAGAAGCCAGCCTCGCTGACCTTCGAGGAGGCCGCCTGCCTGCCGGTCGCCTGGCTCACCGCCTACCGGATGCTGTTCACGCGCGCCGAGCTCCGGCCCGGCCAGCGCGTGCTGATCCAGGGGGCGGGAGGGGGCGTGGCGACCGCGGCGGTGCGCCTCGCACGTGCCGCCGGACTGCACGTCACCGTCACCAGCCGGGACGAGGCCAAGCTCGCTCGCGTCCATGAGCTCGGGGCGCACGAGGTCGTCACGTCCGGCGAACGGCTGCCGGGCAAGGTGGACGCGGTGCTCGAGACCGTCGGTGAGGCCACCTGGGCCCACTCGCTGCGGGCGCTCGTACCCGGCGGGGTGGTCGTCGTCGCAGGGGCCACCTCGGGCCCCAACCCACCCGCCGACCTCGCGCGCGTGTTCTACCGGCAGCTGCGCGTCGTCGGCTCCACCATGGGGACCCGCCAGGAGCTCGAGCGTCTCGTGCGCTTCCTGGACGCGACCGGGGAACGGCCGTTGATCGACGAGGTCTGGCCGATGGCCGACGCCGTGCAGGCGTTCCGGCGGCTGCAGGCCGGTGAGGTGTTCGGCAAGCTCGTGCTGCGCGTGTGAGGGGTGCCTCACGCACGCGGTGGTGGCTCCGGGGGCCGGGCTCGAACCGGCGACATTTCGATTAACAGTCGAACGCTCTGCCAACTGAGCTACCCCGGAAGGGTGCCCGCTGTGGAGCCGTGCGGGCGGCGGACAGTGTAGCAACCGAGGCCGGCCGGCCTCGACGCCAGCGGGCCCGCTGACCGTCCGGTGCCGGAGACTAGGCTCGGTCAGCCTGCGAGGAGACTACGGTGCCCGACGAGCCGATCAGCAGCGTCTGTCCCCTCACGGGTCGCGTCGGGCTGTGGACCGCGTGCCGGGAGGCCAGGCCCCGGACCCGACCCACGCGCCAGCCCCTCGTGACCCCGCCGCAGGCCTGCCCGTTCTGCGGCATCGGACCCGACGATCCGCGCCTGCTCGGTCCCAGCAACGACGGCCCCGGAGGCCGCTGGATCGCGCTCCGCAACCTGTTCCCCCCGCTGGAAGGTCGCACCGGGCGCGCGGTGCTCGCGGTCGCCGAGGCGCACGGTCCCACCCTGGCCGACCGGCGTGCGGGCCTCGCGGCGGCCTGGGCCGGTCAGCTCGACCTGCAGCTCCGTCTCGCACGCGAGCAGCCGGAGCGCTGGTCGTTGCTCACCACCGCCGTGGGGCTCTCGGCGGGGGCGTCACAGCACCACCCGCACGGACAGGTCCTGACCCCGCGCGAGCCCCCGCCCGCGGTGGTCGCCATGCACCGCCAGCTGGCCCGCGCGGAGGTGGTCGCCTCGCTGCTGACCGCGCCCCGTCGGGTGGCGGAGCTCGCCGGACTGCACCTGCTCGCCCCACCGGTCCCGCTCGGTCCGGGCGATCTGCTCGTGCTGCCCGAGCGGCCCGGCCCGCTCACCGCAGGGCAACTCGCGCCGCTGGCCGAGCTGATCGCGACCTGGCTCGACCGTGCGCACCGGCTCCTCGAGGTCGAGCAGGACGGCCTTGCCGGCCCCGCCCCGGTGGACATCAAGACCCAGCTCCACGACGTGCCAGCCGGCATCGCAGGCCGCTGGCTGGCGGAGCTCCAGGTCACCGACCGGCACGCCCCGTCGGTGGCGGCAGCGCCCATGGTCGACCTCGTGCGCCCCCCGGACCGTCACGCGGCCGCGTTCAGAGCGGCAGGTCCGTCTGCTTGAACTCGTGCAGGACCGTGTGCCCATCGACGAGGTCCAGCACCTGCTCGATCCGGCCACGGGTGACCGCCGGGTCGGCGTGCGGCCGCTCCAGCAGGCGGACGAACACCGCCCGTGCCTCGGTGGCGAAGGTCGGCACGCCCCACACGGCGTGGTCGGCTACCAGCGCCTCGTGCTCGGTGCGCACCGTCGCCAGGACGTCGCCCTGCTCCACAGCGGCCAGGATCGGCTCCGGATCCACCCCGGCGTCGCGCAGCGCGGCCGCCACCACCGCGGGGTCCTTGAGGTCGCGACCGTGCTCGTGGCGTGCCGCGAAGAGCGCGTCGTGGGCGTCGAGGAAGCGCTCCGGAGCGGTGTCCCGCACCGCCACCCCGGCGGCGAGCGCAAGCAGGCCGGAGACCTCCCACGGCCGCTCGCGCTCCCACACCGGCGGCTCACCCTCCTCGACGTGGCCCTGCGCGAGGCTGTACGGAGCGAAGCGCACCTGCCAGTCGGCTCCGGCCCGCAGGGCCGCGGTGACGTGCTCGTTCGTGTTGCGCGCGAAGGGGCACAGGTAGTCGAAAGCGAGCGTGAAGCGGCGGGTCATCGGATCCTCCTCGCCGGGAGCGGCACCGAGGTTCGAGGTCGAGGGGTCAGCGGTGTGGTCAGGGACTCAGACACCGGGCGAGCGCGCCGAGGTCCTCGCCGCAGGCCGTCTGCAGGCCGCGCAGGGTCAGCGCGAAGGCGAAGAAGGCCCCCCAGGCGAGCCCGACGTACTCGCGCTCGCCACGGCGCAGCCCGGCGAGCCGGCCCCCGACCACCGCGATGAGCGGGAACAGCGAGCCGTAGAGGTAGTGCAGCCAGGCCAGCGGCATGCCCACCACCCGGCGTCCGAGCAGGAGCAGCACGACGCCGGTGACCGTCTGCAGGATCAGCAGGTTCTCCGTCCAGTGCTGCACGGCCCACAGCGCGGTCGGGGTCTCCTCGCGCCGCAGCAGACGCAGCACCAGGCCGGCGACCATGATCACGAGGAACAGCGTGACGATGGCCGCACCGAGATAGCGGTGGAAGGTCGTCACGTCTGCCTCAGGGTCGCGGCCGGCGAGCCGGGGTCGGGTTCGGCAAGGTACCGCCGGGTGACCTCAGCCCTCCCGCCGGGAGGTGATCCAGGCGCCCACGAGCACGAGCCCGGTCCCGGCCACGGCCAGCGGGTGGATCCGCTCGCCGAGCGCGACGACGCCGAGCACCATCGCCACGACCGGGACGACGTAGATCGCGATCGATCCGCGTGGGCCGCCGACCCTGCCGACCAGGGTGGCCATGAGCACGAAGGCGAGGCCGGTGCCGAGCACCCCGAGCGGCACCATGGCCAGCGCCGGGCCGAGCGCGAGGCTCGAGCGCGGGATCGCGGCCAGGCCGAAGGGGGCGATCACGAGCAGCGCGACCCCCTGCGCACGCAGCAGCACGGGCAGGGAGCCGTAGCGCTGCTGCAAGGGCACCGCGAGGTTGGCGGCGAGGCCGTAGAGCACCGTCGCGAGCAGCACGAGCGCTGCGCCCGCAGCACGTAGCGGCGACCCCTCGCCGGTGATGGCCCCCACGGGCAGCTCCGGCAGCGCGATCGCCACGATGCCGACGAACCCGACCACGAGCCCCACCAACTGGGTCCGCCCCGGGGCACGTCCGAGCAGCAGGGTCGCCCAGGCGGCCACCGTCAGCGGCATCGCCCCGTTGATCATGCCGGCGACCGAGGAGTCGATCCACTGCTGCGCCACCGGGAACAGCAGCAGCGGGATCCCCATCCACACCACCCCGAGCAGCGCCACCCGCGGCCAGTCGCTCCGGTCGATCGCGGTCCTTCGTGCCCGTGGGACCAGTGCCAGCGCGGCGGCGCCGAGCCCGACCCGCAGCAGCGAGACCAGGCCGGGGGCGAAGGCCCGCAGCCCGATGTCCATGAGCACGAAGGAGGAGCCCCAGATGGTCGCGATGGTGGCCAGCAGCGTCCACTCGGTCGGGCCGAACGCCTCGAGGTTGGTGCCTGCGCCGGTCTGCAGGAGCCGGCGGCGCGGCTCGAAGGCGGGGGAGGAGACCACGGTGGCTCCGGCAGCGTGTTCGGTGGACCGGACGTCGCGTCCAGCCTACCGACCTAACCGCACGGCCGGCAGCAGGCGGTCGCGGAGCGGGACGCACCCTGACGCCCAGCACCGCGTCGCCGGCCACCACGCCCGGCTGGTCGCCGCCCGGCTGCTCGCGGGCGCGGCAGGTGGCCGTCCGTCCGCCCGACGATCCCAGGCGAGCGGTAGGGTCAGGTGAGGTCCGCCCACCGTCGAGGTCAGGAGCTCCGGTGCGTCTCCGAACGATCCTCACCATCGCCGTCGGCGCCACGCTCGGGGCCGGCGTGATGTACCTGCTCGACCCCGTCAGCGGGGAGCAGCGCCGGCGCGAGGTCCGCCGCGACGTGGCCCGCTGCGTCCGCGAGGGCGCGTTGGTCGCGACCAAGGCCGGCATCGACCTCGCGCACGATGTCAGCACCGCCGCGCTGGACGGCTACCGCCAGGCACGGCAGGAGATGGACCCACCCGCCTGACGAGCGCCACCTCCCGCGCCGGAGCGGGGACTAGCGTGCGTGGCAGCCGTCGGGAGGGTGCCAGGGATGCAGCTCGGCTTGAGCGACCACGGACAGCGACTGCACACGGAGCTGGAGGCGTTCCTCCGGGAGCACATCCTGCCAGCCGAGCCAACCTACGAGGCCCAGCTCGCGGCAGCCGGTGACCTCCACGCCCACCCGCCGATCCTGGACGAGCTCGCCAGCCAGGCCCGCACCCGCGGGCTGTGGAACCTGTTCCTCCCCGACGAGGAGCATGGCGCGGGGCTCAGCAACCTCGACTACGCCCACCTCGCGGAGCTGACCGGCCACTCCCCGCTGATCGCGCCCGTGGTGACCAACTGCGCCGCCCCCGACACCGGCAACATGGAGATCCTGCACCTGTTCGGTACGCCCGAGCAGCAGCAGCGCTGGCTGCACCCGCTGCTCGAGCAGGAGATCCGCTCGGCGTTCTTCATGACCGAACCCGAGGTTGCGTCCTCCGATGCCCGCAACATCCGCACCTCCATCGTGCGCGACGGGGACGAGTACGTCATCAACGGCCGCAAATGGTGGTCCTCCGGTGCGGCGAGCCCCGCCTGCAAGGTCGGGATCGTCATGGGCGTCACCGACCCCGACGCCGACCCGTACCACCAGCAGTCCATGGTGCTGGTCCCGATGGACACCCCGGGCGTCGAGGTGGTGCGCGAGCTACCGGTGTTCGGACGTTACGACGGGCACGGCGGGCACCCGGAGGTGACCTTCACCGACGTGCGCGTGCCGGCCGACCACCTCCTCGGCGCCCCGGGCGACGGCTTCGCCATCGCGCAGCAGCGGCTCGGACCGGGCCGGATCCACCACTGCATGCGGGCGATCGGGATGGCCGAGCGGGCCTTCGAGCTGATGTGCACCCGTGCGACCGCCCGGACCGCCTTCGGCAAGCCGATCGCCGCCCAGGGCAAGGTGCAGCACTGGATCGCTCAGGCTCGGGTCCGCATCGAGCAGGCGCGGCTGCTCACGCTCAAGACCGCCTACCTGATGGACACGGTCGGCAACCGCGGGGCGCGCATGGAGATCTCGGCGATCAAGCTCGTCGCTCCCTCGATGGCCGAGTGGGTCCTGGACAAGGCCATCCAGGTGCACGGTGGGCTCGGGTTCACCGACGACACGCCACTGGCGATGATGTGGTCGCACGCCCGCACGCTGCGGGTGCTCGACGGTCCGGACGAGGTGCACGAGATGGCGCTCGCCCGCCGGGAGCTGCGTCGGGTCACGTCCACGGCATGACCACAGCCGGTCGTACCGTCGCGCGTGAGGGGTGTGGGTCGGGGCGCTTGCGCTGTCCGTGACCGCCCGCGGCGCGGGAACCTGCGGGGTGACCATCCCGTCCATGAACGGGTGGAGCGTGCAGCGGTACCGGTACTCGCCCTGGGTCAGCACCGCCGCCGGCTGGCCGAGCGGATCGCTCAACCATCACGACAGCAGCGGCCACGTGCTCGCGAGCGTGATCACGACCACCACCATCCGGGCGAGCACCAGGACCGCGCGTCGGCGCCCGTTGTGGGCCGGTGTGCCGCCTCGTCCGGCCCTCATGCACTCACCGCCTCACGGCCGCGGAACCACGCGATCGTCCGTGCGACGACCTCGGCGTGCGGGGTCACCTCGATCGAGCCGAAGGTGGTCTCGAAGGCGCGTGCATCGATCGTGTAGGGCCGGTCGAACTGGGGCACGACCTCCCGTGCCTCCCGCAGCTGGGGGCTCACCAGCCCGAGCAGCCACAGCATCCGAGGCGTGACCCGTCCCGCCGACAGCTCCCGGCCGAGCGCGTCGCCGGCGAGCCGGAGGAGCTCGCCCTGGGTGATCGGTGGCGCGGCCGGTAGAAGCCACACCTGCCCGTCGGCGCGCTCATCCTCGATCAGGGTGGCGAACCCACGGCCCGCGTCAGCCAGGGCGTGGAAGGTGTGGGGCTGATCGTCGGCGACGAAGACCCGTGGTGTGCGGCCACGTGCGGCCGGGGCGAGCAGGAGCTGGTTGACCAGCGAGCTGCCCTCGAACGGGCCGTAGTAGTCGGCGAACCGGCCGATCGTGACCCGCTGCCGTCCGCTGGCGTGGCGGGCGAGCAGCGCCTGGCCGAGCGCGGCCCGCAGCCGCCCCTTGCGGGTCGTGGCGGCCTCCGGACTGGTCTCGCGCATCGGGGTGCCGGGCGAGCCGTAGGCGTAGAGGTTGTCGACCAGCACGAACCGGGCTTCGGCCGCCGCGGCGGCGTCGGCGGCCCGCTCCACCAGCAGGGGCAGCTCGGCGACCCACCGCGCGTAGGGGACCTGCGCGGCCATGACCACCACGTCGGCGTCCTGGCAGGCTGCGGCCGTCGCGGCCGGGTCGGTCAGGTCGCAGGCGCGGGCGGTGACGCCATCGGGCCAGTCGCGGGTCGGTGCGGACCGGCTCGCGGCGACGACGTGGTGGCCGCGAGCGGCGAGTTCGCGGGTGATGGCCTGGCCGGCGCCGCCGGTGGCGCCGAGGACGGTGAGCTGCATGGGGTTCCTCCTGGGAGCCGCCGACGGTGGCCGGCGGCGTCTGCGAACGTTGTTCGCTGACGTGACTATGCGCGAACACTGTTCGCAAAGCAAGCGGTGTTCGCAAGATGCCCCTAGGCTGTGCGCGCAGCGGACGGACCGACCCGGCCCGGCCCGACACGGCGCGAGGAGCGGGCATGCCCACCGACGACGCCCCGACGCGACGGGCGGCGGCCCGCCAGCGCACCTGGCGGGACCTGAAGGCGGCGGCGCTCGACGAGGTCCGCGACCAGGGCCCGTCCGGGCTCAAGCTCCGGTCGGTGGCGCGCCGGCTCGGGATGAGCCCAGCCGGGCTGTACCGCTACGTCGAGTCACGGGACGGCCTGCTCACCGCCTTGATCGCCGACGGCTTCCACGACCTCGCCGACCACCTCGAGGTCGCGCTGGGGACGCCGGTGGCCGCGCTGCCCGCCCGCGACCGTCCGGCGCCGGTGGTGCCGGCGACCGCCCCCGTGGGGCGACCGGCGCCGGAGCGGCTGCTGGTCGTGGGGCGTGCCTACCGCGCCTGGGCCGTGACCCACCCGAACGAGTTCGGGCTGCTGTTCGGCGACCCCATCCCCGGGTACGAGGCGCCGGCCGCCGGGCCGACGGTCGAGGCGATGGGCCGGGTCGGGGCCGCGCTGGCCCGCCCCATCCTGGAGGCGGCGGTGACCGGCACGTTGCGGGTCGATCCCGAGCTGGCCGACCCGGCCCTGCACGGCCCACCGGGCGCGCTGGACAGCCTCCTGCCAGAAGGCACCGACCGTGCCGTCGGCCCCCTGCTGCTTCTGGCCTGGGGCCGCCTGCACGGCCAGGTCAGCTTGGAGGTGTTCGGGCACCACCGCTGGCTGTACCCCGACGGCTGCGAGGCCCTCGTTCTGGCCGATATGCACCGCACCGTCCGTGACCTCGGCTTGGCCTCGGCAGCGGGGGAGCGGCCATGACCCGTCGGGTGCTCGGCGTGGACGGCTGCCCGACCGGCTGGGTCTGCGTCGCCCTGGTCGACGGGGTCGTCGCCGAGGTGGAGGTCGTCACGACCCTGGCGGAGGTGCTCACGGGCACGGCTCACGACGCGGTCGGGGTGGACATGCCGATCGGGCTCGTGGACGGCCCACGCCAGGCGGACGCCGCCGCCCGCACCCTGCTGCCGGGCCGCGCCTCCAGCGTGTTCTCCGCACCGCCGCGGGCGGTCGTGGAGGGTGCGCGCACGGGCACCGTGGCCGACCACGCGGCCGCCAGCGCCGCTGCCCTGGCCTGCTGCGGTGTCGGGATCAGCATGCAGGCCTGGCGGCTCGTGCCCCGGATCATCGAGGTGGACGGGCTCGTCGCGTCCCACCCCGAACTGCACGAGGTCCACCCCGAGGTCGCCTTCGCCCTGCTGGTCGGCGACGTCCTGCCGCGCAAGCGGTCCTGGGCGGGGGTCACGACCCGCCGGGCGGTGCTGGAGCGGTACGGGCTCGCGCTGCCCGACCGGTTCCCGGGTGACACCGGGACCGGTCCGGACGACGTGCTCGACGCTGCGGTCTGCGCGTTCGTCGCCGATGCCATCGCCGGGGCGGGGGAGGTGGTGACGCTGCCGGACCGCACCGACCAGCGTGACCACAACCGGCCCATCACGATCACCGCCCGCGTGCCGCCCCCGGTCGTGCCGGGTCCGGGGCGGCCCCGCCGGACGACCGGAGAGGGGTCCGGGCGTTAGGACGGGCAGCTCGGCGAGGTCGGCAGCCCGGCGAACCGGTCCTCGGTCCAGGCCACCGCGTCGTCCGCACCACGCCAGCTGATCGTGAAGTGCTCGGCCCCGGCCTTCAGGCGCAGCTCGACGTCGTCACCGTCGGCGCAGCGCTCATCGACGTAGGCCTGCGTGATGGCCGCCGGGATGAAGGGGTCGGCCGTGCCCTGGAGCACGAGCAGCGGCGCCGGGAGCCGGCCCGAGGGGCTGTTCTCCACCAGGACGCGCCGCCAGGCCGCGGTGGTGGGGTCGCCCAGGGAGAGCAGCGAGGAGCGCAGCCGGACCGACTGGACCGTCGAGGCCGGCAGCGACAAGCCGTCCAGGCACCGCCCCGCGACCTGCCGGGCGGCCGGGACGGAGCGCTCGTCGAGGATGTCGGTGAGCTCGAGCTCCTCGTAGGCGTCGGCCCAGGCCACGGCCGCGTTGACCACGAGCACCGTGCCGAACAGGTCGCCCTCGCTGTGCGCCATGATCGCTGCCAGGTCGGTGGCTGGCGCGAAGGCGACGACCCCATCGATGGGGAGATCCGGGGCGTAGCGTGGGGCCTCCGGCGCGGCGAACAGCGCCGCGTGCCCGCCCTGGGAGAAGCCCCAGATCGCCACGTGGTCGGGGTCCACGGCCGTGACCCACCGGGCCGCACGTACCGAGTCCAGCACCGCCGTGGCTGCCGCGTCACCGAGCAGGTAGGGGTGGAGCCCCGGGGTCCCGAGCCCGGGCAGGTCGCTCGCGGTGACCACGTAGCCCGCCTCGAGCGCTTCCTCGACCGCCGGGAGGGAGGCGAGCGGCCGGGCCGCCAGCGACGGGGCGCAGTCCTGAGCGACCCCGGTCGAGCCGTGCGCGATGGCGATGAGCGGACGTGGTCCGCTGCCCCTCCCCACCGGCTCGAGCACCAGCCCGCTGACCGCCGCCGGTACGCCGCGGTGGCCCTCGGAGCGGTACAGCACCCGCCAGGCCCGCACCCCGTCGGGGACGCCGCGGGTGAACGCCTCCGCACGGAGCAGGTCACCGGGGGCGGTGTCCGCGAGGTCCGGGGGTGGCTGGTAGAAGCCGTCGATCTCGGCGGGCTGCAGGAGCAGGACCCCGACCGTGCCGGTGGTCAGGAGGATGACGAGGAGCGCGCCGAGCAGGCTCGTCCGAGGTCGGGCTCGCGGCGACCGCCAGGTCGGCACCTCGTCCGCCCCTCCCTCGTCCCTCGGCAGGTTCCCAGCGCCCCGCGGTCCGGTGGTACCACGGGGCGGAACCCGGACCAGGCTAGGACGCGGTGCTCGGTAGCCTGGAGCCATGCGAGCCGTGCGAGGACGTCGAGGGATCGTCGCGATGCTTCTCGGTGCGCTCCTCGCGCTCGCCGCCTGCGGGCCCGAGGCGCCGGATGTGCGTGCCGACCCGCCGAGCCTCTCCGAGCCCGACGGGTCCACCCCCCCGACCGGCGGCCCCGGCGGGGACGAACCGGCGAGGGACGGCGATGGGGATGACGCGTCGGCGGACGACGAGCCGGCAGCTGACGCCGGGACCGGCGATGACCCGAACGAGGCGGTGGCGCCGGAGCCGGACGTGGACCTCGACGTCGCGCTCGCGCTCGAGCCGGTCGTCACCATGGACTCGCCGGTGGCCGGGGCGCTCGCGCCCGACGGCACCCTCTACCTCGGCGACCGCTCCGGCACCGTCCACGAGCTCACGTCCGACGGCTTGAGCGCTCCGGTGCTCGACCTGAGCGAGGAGACGACGACCGAGAGCGAGCGCGGGCTGCTCGGGCTCGCGGTCGCCGCCGATGGGGCCAACCTCTACGTCTCTTCCACCGACCCCGCCGGGTCCAGCGTGCTGACCGACGTGCCCCGCGTCGACGGGGAGCTGCGCCCCGAGGAACGTCGGACCTTCTTCCGGCTCGAGCAGCCCTACCCGAACCACAACGGGGGGGACGTGCACGTCGGCCCCGACGGGTTCCTGTACTACGGCCTCGGTGACGGGGGCGGGGCCGGTGATCCGCTGGAGGCGGGGCAGGACCTCACCACCCCGCTCGGGGCGTTGCTGCGGCTCGACCCTCAGGGCGGGGACCCCTACGCCGTGCCGGCCGACAACCCCTTCCTCGACGTCGAGGGCGCCGCGCCGGAGATCGTGGCCTACGGCCTGCGCAACCCGTGGCGGTTCTCCTTCGACGCGGAGACCGACGACGTGTGGATCGCGGACGTCGGCCAGGACCGGTGGGAGGAGATCACCCGGATCCCCTTCGGGGAGCTGCCCGGTGCGAACCTCGGCTGGAACCTCATGGAGGGCCGGGAGCCCTTCGCCGGCGAGGAACCCGAGGACCACGTCCCGCCGGTCTACACCTACGCCACCCGCGGCCCCGAAGGCTGCGCGGTGACCGGCGGCGTGGTCTACCGCGGCCAGGCGATCCCCGAGCTCGACGGGGTCTACCTCTACGCCGACAGCTGCACCGGCGTCGTCCGCGGGCTCGTCGTGGACGATGCCGGTGAGCTCGTCGAGCAGGCCTCGCTCGGCGTCGACGGTGGTCGCGTCGTCGCCTTCGTCGTCGACGCCGACGGCGAGGTGCTGGTGCTCGACCTCGAGGGGGCCGTCCGGCGCTTCGTGCCGGCCTGAGCCGCGCGCGACCTCGCGCTGGCCCGAGGCAGGTGGCCCTTCGCGCGGCACCGCACGGGGAGTAGGGTGCGGCCATGATCGAGACCCTGCTCGGCGGCACCGCCGCGACCGTCTACCTCGTCATCGGCGGTGTGGGGCTGTTGATCGTGCTCGCTTCGCTGCTGCTCGGTGAGGTCCTCGACGGCGTGTTCGGGGCCTTCGACCTCGACGTCGGCGGCGGGCTGTTCTCGGGTCCGGTGCTCGGCTCCTTCCTCGCGGCCTTCGGGTTCGGCGCGGCGCTCGTCATCGCCTCCACCGGTGCCAGTGCCACCGTCGGGGCGCTCGGTGGGTTGGCGAGCGGGTTCGTCGTCGGAGGCATCGCGCTGGCGATGATGCGTTCCCTCATGCACATGTCGACCGACGCGACCGTCACGACCCGGGGCCTGGAGGGAACGCCGGGGGTGGTCATCACCCCGATCCCGGCCGACGGGTACGGCGAGGTGACCGTCCGCCACCACGGTGAGCAGCGCAAGTACAACGCCCGGGCAGCCGGACCGCTACCCGTCGGCGTGCAGGTGCGGGTGACCGCGGTGCTGTCGGCCTCCGCGGTCGTCGTCGAACGCCTCCCGGACGAGGCCTGACCGAAGCGGAGCTCGCCATGTTCGATGCCCTGTTCCCCTCACCGCTGGTGCTCGGCATCGTCGGTGCGGTGTTCCTGCTGGTGCTGGTCGGCGCCACGATCGTGTCCCGCATCAAGGTCGCGGGTCCCAACGAGGCCTTCATCATCACCGGCCGCAAGGGCGAGCCGGTGAAGAACCCGGAGACCGGTGACGTCTCCTACGACATGAGTGGCCAGAAGGTCATCATGGGTGCCAGCGTGTTCGTGCTGCCCTTCGTGCAGCGCCTGCACGTGATGGACCTGTCCTCGCGGCGCATCTCGGTCAGCATCCGCGGGGCGGTGTCCAGCCAGGGCATCAAGGCCGACCTCGACGGGGTCGCGGTGGTCAAGGTCGGGGGCAACGAGGACGCCATCCGTGCCGCCGCGCAGCGCTTCCTGACCCAGCAGAAGGAGGTCGACACCTTCACGACCGAGGTGCTGGCCGGGTCCCTGCGCGCCATCGTGGGCCGGCTCACGATCGAGGAGATCATCAAGGACCGGGCCCGGTTCGCCTCCGCGGTCGCGGAGGAGGCCGAGACCTCCCTGACGAACCAGGGGCTCACCCTCGACACCTTCCAGCTCCAGGACATCCAGGCCGAGGGCGACTACCTCAACGACCTCGGTCGGCCGGAGGCCGCCCGGGTCGAACAGACCGCGAAGATCGCCGAGGCTCGGGCGAACCAGGCCGCGGAGGAGGAGCGGCTGCGCGCCGAGGAAGCGGTCGCGATCCAGGAGCGGCAACTGGAGCTGCGCAAGGCCGAGATCAAAGCCGAGACGGACGAGGCTCAGGCCCAGGCTGCCGCGGCCGGTCCGCTGCGTGAGGCGGCCCGCAACCGTGAGGTCATCGAGGAGCAGGAGCGGGTCGCCGTCCAGGAGGCGGCGCTGCGCGACCGCCAGCTCGACACCGAGGTCCGCAAGCCCGCCGACGCGGAGCGCTACCGCATCGAGCAGGAAGCGGAGGCCAGCAGGAACGCCGCGATCCTCGAGGCGGATGCGGAGAAGACCCGCCGCGCCCGCATGGCTGAGGCGGTCGAGCTGGAGGGCCGTGCCGAGGCCGCTGCGATCCTCGCCCGGGGCGAGGCCGAGGCCGAGGCGCGGCGCAAGAACGCCGAGGCGTTCCGGCTCTACGGCGACGCGGCGACCCTGGACCTGATCGTGGGCGTGCTCCCGGACCTCGTCGGCGCGGCCTCGGAGCCGCTCAGCGCCGTGGACCGCCTGACGGTGATCTCCACCGACGGCGCGTCCTCGATGGCCCGGACCGTGGCCTCCAACCTCGAGCAGGGGCTGCAGATCGGCTCGGACCTCACCGGTTTGGACCTGCGCGAGCTGCTCGCCCGGCTCGGTGGGGGCAGCAGCGACGACGGCGGGGACGAGCCCCCGGGGACGGACGCGTCAGGCCCGTCGCCGCGACGGCCGCCTG
>JBKHDS010000025.1:0-14189 GCA_046541215.1 Nitriliruptoraceae bacterium | reverse complement strand
TGTGCGCACGTTGAGGTCTCCGGTGGTCGCCGGCCACCGGGCCGTTGCGCCGGGCCGTGCTCCCGCGACGACCGAGGCCTCGCCTAGCATCCGACCGGATCGACGACAGCGCGGAGCGCGAATGAGCAGCGGTGACCGTGAGGGTGCCGGCAACCAGTCGCCAAGGACGGTCACGAGCGGCCCCGCGCCGGGTGTCCCGAGCTGGCTCGACACCCTCGTGCAGTACACCTGGCGGTCCCTGGTGCTGCTGCTCGGCGCCGCGGTCCTGATCACCGCCATGACCCGGCTGTACCTGGTGACACTGCCGGCCATCATCGCGCTGATCCTCTCCACGCTCAGTGTGCCGCCGGCCCGCCGGCTCGAGCGGGCCGGATGGCCCCGACTGGCCGCGGCATCGCTCGTCGTGGTCGGCGGCGTCGGCTCGTTCTTCGGCATCATCGCGCTGCTGACCCCGGCGTTCGTCCGGCAGATCCAGGAGCTCGGGCCGACCGTCGCGCAGGGCTTCGAGCAGATGCTCACCTGGCTCGAGGACGGGCCGATCGGCTACGACCCCGTCCAGCTCGACGATCTCCTCGAGACCGTGATGGACGCGGTGTCGGGCTCGGTCGGCGTCATCGCGACCCAGCTCGGCTCGATCGCCGTCGCGGTCGTCGAGGGGTTCACCGCGCTCGCCCTGGCCCTGGTCCTGCTGTTCTTCTTCGTCAAGGACGGCGAGCAGCTGGTGAACTGGTTCACCCGGCTGACCCCGCCCCGGCACCTCGACGACGTGCGCGCGGCCAGTCAGCGTGGCTGGGTCGCGCTGGCCGGGTTCGTCCGGGGCACCTCGCTCGTGGCCCTGATCGACGCGGTCGGGATCGGGATCGGCCTGCTGATCCTGGACGTTCCGCTCGTGCTGCCGCTGTCGGTGCTGGTGTTCTTCGGCGCCTTCGTCCCCGTCATCGGGGCCTTCGTCACCGGCTTCCTCGCGGTCCTCGTCGCGCTCGCGGACCAGGGCATCCAGACCGCGCTGATCGTGACCCTGATCGTGCTGGCGGTGCAGCAGGTCGAGTCGAACCTGCTCCAGCCCACCATCATGAAGCGCGCGGTGGCGCTCCACCCGATCGTGATCCTGGCTGTGCTGACGGCCGGGGCGGTGCTGATCGGTGTCGTGGGCGCGTTCCTGGCCGTCCCGGTGACCGCGGTGCTGACCGCCGTCGGCAACGAGCTGCGGGTCCGCCACGAGCTGCGGGCTGCCGGCCATCAGCCTGGCCCGGCACCGGTCGGTGGCCCCGGGGTCGATCCGGAGACCCTGCTCGCCGACTTCCCCGAGGAGACCCAGCTGCGGGCCGCCGCTCGGCGCCGCAGCAGCGGCGAGAGGGCCGAGCGCCCCCGGCGGCGCACCCGCATCCGCGTCCGGGGACGCGACGAGCGCGATCGCACCGTCCCCGAGCGCACCGACCCCGAACGAGCCGGCCCCGAAGGAGCGGAGCGCGCCGGGGACGGGTCCTAGCCCGCGCGCGCCGGCACACCCCATCCCGGTGCGTGGCGGCGCCAGGGCACCAACCGCTCCAGGAGCCGTGCGAGGCCGAGGACGAGATCCTCGCGTCCCGCGTTCGCGACCACCTGGACCGAGAGCGGTCGCCCCCCGTCCTCCCACAGCGGTACGACGATGGTCGGGAGGTCGGCGAGGTTCCAGGCGGCCGTGAACGGGTAGGCGGACAGGTTGGCGGCGATGTTCGCCGCCCAGGGGCGGGTGTGCCACGCGGTCGAGGCCGGCTGGGCCCGCGCGAAGGTCGGCGTGATGAGCACGTCGTGGTCGGCGAAGAAGGGGGCGAGCCGCTCCCGCCAGGCCAGGACGTCCTCGTCCTCCACCTCAGCGACCCGCGTGAGGCGCTCCCCCGCCGCGATGTGCGCCCGGGTGCGGGGCTGCAGGTCGTCAGGCTCGAGCCCGAGGTGGGCCGCGTCAGCAGCGGCTCCCTGGGTCCACCGAGCGACCACCGCCGGGACGAGCGAACGGTCGTAGGGCGGATCGGCGCGGGTCACGTCGTGGCCGGCGTGGTGCAGGAGCCGCCCGGCCTCCAGCGCCGCCTCACGCCAGGCACCCGAGACCGTGACCCCGGGCGCCGGCGGCCGCCACGACACGGCGATGTCCAGGGGGGCGGGCGGCTCGGTGACCTGCTCGAACCGGGTTCCACCGGACAGGACATCCGCCAGGCGGGCGGCATCGCCGACGGTCGTCGCGAACGGCCCGAAACGCGTCATCCCGAACCAGTGCGGCGTGCCATCGACCTCGCAGCCAAGGTGCGGGGCGCCGGGCCGCAAGCCGACGGTGCCGCAGGCGGCGGCCGGGATCCGGACCGAGCCGAGTCCATCCGTCCCGAGCGCGACCGGGACGAGGCCGGCCGCGACCGCGGCGGCTGACCCACCCGAGGACCCGCCTGCGCTCCGGGTCGGATCCCACGGGCTGACCACGGTGGCGGTGGGATCGTCCGAGGTCCCCCACAGCGACAGCTCCGGGCAGCGGGTCTTGCCGACCACGATCGCGCCTGCCTGCTTCAGCCGCGCCACGAGCGGATCATCGGCGACGGCCGGTGTCGCGGAGGTCGCGAGGGAGCCGTGCCGCGTCGCCAGGCCCGCGACGTCCAACACGTCCTTGACGGCCACCGGGACCCCCGCCAGCGGCAGCGCCGACCGGTCGGGGTGCTCGTCGACCGCATCGGCCTCCTGCAACGCCGCCTGAGCACGGGTGGCGACGAAGGCCCCGAGGCGGCGGTCCACCACCCGGATCCTGGCGAGGTGGGCCTCGACGACCGTGCGAGCGCTCACCTCGCCGCTGGCGACCAGATCGGCGAGTTCCACGGCGCTGCGTCCAACCAGGGTCACCGGCACCCTCCCGAGCGACTGGGGTCCCGCGGGGCTCCACCGCCCCATGGTCCTGCCACCCTACGCCGTTCGCCAAGACGACGCCCGGCGCGACCCCGCTCGACGGTGACGGCGCCCCTGTCCGGGTAGCCTGCGCACCTCGCGCACGCGTCTGGCACGCTGGTCCTGGCGGCGACCGTGTCCCGCGTTGCGCCGGTCACCCGGTCACCTCGACCGGGAGCCACGAGCCCGGCGGCGCTGTCGTCGGTCTCGCCCGCCCCGCGCCCTCCGCGGCCCGTGCCCCTGCGGCCCGCGTCCCCTGCGGCCCGCGACCCCTGCGGCCCGCGACCCTGGAGACCATCGTGCCCCCCTCGCAGCGGCCACGCGCCGAGGTCCACCTCCGGATGCTCGTGCCAGACGATGCTGCCTGGGTGGCCCGTATGGACCAGAGCGCGGCCACCAGCCTCGCCCGCCCGATCGGGTTCGTGGAGGATGCGCTGCGGCGCGAGCTCGAGGCCGGGGCGTGGGCCAGCGACGCCCGCTTCGGATGGGCGATCCTGCTCGACGGGACGACCGCCGGGTTCGCGCTCGTCGACGACCTCGACCGCCGCGACGCGGAGCTCACCCTGCGGATCGCCCCGCAGGCCCGCGGACGTGGTGCCGGACGTGAGGTGCTGCGCCAGCTCGCCGACCACCACTTCGCGGCCACGCCGACGCTGGGCCGGCTCACCGGCCGGGCCCACGAGCACAACGTGCCGATGCAGCGGGTGTTCAACGCCGCCGGGTTCCGCATGGAGGCCCGCTACCGCGACAGCCTGCCCCTGCCGGACGGATCGGCGGCGTCGGAGTGGGGCTACGCCCTGACGCGCGCCGACTGGGAGGCCGGCCGGCACCGCGCCAGCGGCTCGGGCTACGACCTGCACGGGCTGACCTTCGGGCTGGACGAGACGATCGAGGGCGAGGACTGCCACGGGCTCCGCGCCCGGTTCCTGCAGGAAGGCCGCCGCGTGCTGTGGCGGTACGACGCCGACCACCAGCTCGACGGCGAGGCCGCCGGGGTCCTCACCGGTGACCTGCTGCGCTACCGCTTCGTGCACACCCGCGAGGCGCAGCAGGAGGTCGTCGAGGTGCCCGGCCGGGGTCGGGCACGGCTGCAGCGCCGCGAGGATGGACGGCTCGAGATCGTCGACCGCTGGTCCGACGAGCGTGGCTCCCACGGCGAGCGGGTCCTCGTCCAGCTGGTCGACGACCGCTGAGGACGCAGCTCCGCGGTCAGGCCGGAGGATCCGGCAGCGCGGTGACCGCGACGTGCAGGGCGGAGGCCACGGCGTAGACCACGCCGTCCTCGTCGACCACCGCCGAGCGGGCACGCACCTTGCGGCCGTCGAGGCCGTCCAGGCGTGCCACGACCCGGACCGGCTCATCGACCGGCACCTCGCGGTGGTGCACGATCCGGAACCCCGCCAGCAGCGCGCCGAGGTAGCCGGCATCCCGCAGCTCCGCGATCGCCGCCCACACCGTGGGACAGTCCAGCACCGCCGCGATCAGGAGCTCGTCCACCGTGCCACCGGTCCCGAGCTCCTGCGACGGGATCCACGGCTGCACGATCGTGCCGGCCGGCCCGAAACGGGGATGGAGCCGCTGCCCGACCGGGTGGCGCGGCTGCGGTCCGCACACCACGCAGGTCGGGTACTCCTGCTGCGGGACCGGCTCGGGTAGGGGCAGCCTCGCCAGCCCGACCAGATCGAGCCCGGCCGGTGCCGGCTCATGCCCGGCCAGTTCCACGACCCCGCTGACCAGCAGCTGCGCCCCGTCGCGGACCTCGACCTCGGTGCGTGCGAGGCCGTCGGCGGCGCGTAGGCGGGCCTGCACGCCGCGGGCCAGCGGGGTCGGCGCGTGCAACCGGGCCTCGACCCCGGTCAGGGGCGCGCCGTAGGGGTCCGCGGCGCGGGCGACGCTGGCCAGCAGACCTGCTGCGAACCCGCCCTGGAGGATCCCCGGGGGGCCGTCGAGCCCGTCGGGGATGGTCAACTCCCGGACCAGCCAGCCCTGATCGACGACCGCGTCCGCCCCGAGAGCGAGGCCGAGGATCTGCGGTCCGAGTGGTACCTGGCTGGTCATGGCGCGGACCCTAGCGAGCCGCACCCCCACCTCGGCGCTCCTCGGGCTCACGCCCCTCACCCGAGAGGCGACCGGCCCGGCGTTGCGGGTCCTCGCCTCAGCAGCACCGCCCGCGTACGGTGCCGTGCCCCCGACCAGGAGTTGCCTCGCGTGCGCTGTCCCGGCTGCGGGAGCGACGACGACCGGGTCGTCGACTCCCGGCCCACCCCGGCCGGCGATGCCATCCGCCGCCGCCGCGAGTGCCGCCGGTGTGGACTGCGCTTCACCACCTTCGAGCGGGTCGAGCTGCCGGAGCTGCTGGTCCGCAAGCGCTCGGGCGCGCTCGTGCCCTTCGACCGGGCCAGGGTGCTGGACGGCATGGCTCGTGCCGCCAAGGGCCGGGTCGACCTCCCCGAGCTGGAGGAGGCAGCAGCCGCCGTCGAACGGGACCTGCGGGCGCTCGGCCGTCGGGAGCTCACCTCCGAGCAGGTCGGGCTCCAGGTGCTGCTGCAGCTGCGTGAGCTGGACGGGGTGGCCTACGTGCGGTTCGCGAGCGTGTACAAGGACTTCCAGGATCCGGAGGACTTCGAGCTGGAGCTATCGAGCCTCCGCAAGGACGCACCGCCCAAGGGCGGCTGAGCCGGGCCAGAGCGCACCCGCGCGGCGAGTGACCGGGTGGCGTGGTGCCTCAAGGCAGCGTCAGCGGGACGGGAGCAACAGCACCGTCCAGGCGGGGAGGTGCGCCCCGTCCAGGCCGTTGAGCTCCTGGATGGCCTGGACCTGCTCGCGGGCGTCCACCCCTTCCGGGGCGGTCGCGAGGGCGACGTCCCACAGGGTCTCCCCCGGGGCGACCACGACGTGCCCGGCGACCGGATCCGCGAGCTTCGCGCCCGCGTCGCTGCCATCGAGCAGCACCAGCACGGCGGCGACCGCCACGACGAGCACGAGCAGGGCCGACCAGCGCCGCCGCGCGATGCGTGTCGCCGTGCCGGCAGGACCGGCCGCTCCCGCGCGGTCGGGAGCCAGGGGCGGGATCGGTCGGGCGGTCGCTCGCATCGGTCGTCCTCGTGTGGTGCGTCGTCGTGTGGTGCGTCGTCGCGGGGTGGGCGGTCGGCGGCGGGTGCGTCGCGGGTCCGGGGGGACGCTCCGCACCCTGGCGGGACGAACGCCCGTTCGATGAACGTACCCGAACACGCGTTCCCAGGTCAAGGCTCGTGCGAACAGGCGTTCCCCTGCGCGTCCTGGTGTGCTACGGTGACGAACGCCCGTTCGAGCGGAGGCGACCGCGCCATGGACAAGCAGACCGATCCCGGCTCCCCACCCGACTCCGGGAGCCCGACCCGTCGCGACCGAGGGTCCGAAGCGGACCCGCTCACGCCGCGCCAGCGGGCGATCCTCGAGATGGTCCACGCGCACGTCGACGAGCACGGCTACCCGCCCTCGGTGCGCGAGATCGGCGATGCGGTGGGCCTGCGCTCACCCTCGTCGGTCCACGGCCAGCTCGAGTCGCTGGAGCGCAAGGGGTACCTGCGGCGCGATCCGACGAAGCCGCGCGCGCTGGAGCTCGGCCGGGATCCCTTCACCGATCTGGACCTGCCCCGCTCCCCCGCGCGCCACGTGCCGCTGGTGGGCGAGATCGCCGCCGGTGGCCCGATCCTCGCCGAGGAACGGGTCGAGGCGGTCTACCCGCTCCCGCGCGACCTGGTCGGGGACGGGCAGCTGTTCCTGCTCCGCGTGCGGGGCGAGTCGATGATCGACGCCGGCGTGCTCGATGGCGACCTCGTCGTCGTCCGCGAGCAGCCGAGCGTCGAGCAGGGCGAGATGTGCGCCGCCCTGCTCGACGGCGAGGCGACCGTGAAGTTCTTCCGCCGTACCCGCGGCGGCGAGGTGTTCCTGGACCCGGCCAACGAGGCCTACGAGCCGATCCCGGTCACTCCCGGCCAGGACGCGCAGATCATGGGCAAGGTCGTCACGGTGCTCCGTAGCGTGCGCTGAGGCTCATCGCTCCCAGGCCTCCGGCTCGGGCGTGAAGGGGTCTCGGACCAGGAACGCCCGCAACCGCAGCGCGGTGTCCTCGTCGACGTCGGCCGTGAGCAGCGTCCCGGTCTCGGTGTGCTCCTCCGCGACGACCTCGCCGCGCCGGTGCGCCATCGCAACCAGGTCCTGCCGCGCGTAGGGCACGAGCCCGTGGACGCGGTAGCGCTGGGACGGGAGCCGGGCGAGGATGCGCTCGACGAGGGCCTCCACGCCCTCACCGGTCCGCGCGGAGACGCACACCGGCTCCTGGCCGAGCTCCACCTCGATGCGACGGGCGAGCGCGGCGACCACGTCCGCCTCCGCCGCATCGATCTTGTTCAGCACCAGCTGCTGCGGACGCTGGTCGGCGCCGATCTCGCGCAGGACCTCACCGACCGCGACGATCTGTGCCTCGGCCTCCGGGTGGGAGGCGTCCACGACGTGCAGGAGCAGGTCGGCGTTCGCCGAGCCCTCCAGCGTGGAGGTGAAGGCTTCGACGAGGCCGTGCGGCAGCTTGCGGACGAAGCCGACCGTGTCGGTCAGGACGATGTCGCGACCATCGTCGAGCGGCAGCCGGCGCACGGTCGGATCCAGCGTCGCGAACAGCCGGTCCTCCACGTGCACGTCCGCCCCGGTGAGCCGGTTGAGCAGCGAGGACTTCCCGGCGTTGGTGTAGCCGACCAGGGCGACCTCCTGGACCTGCCGCCGGTCCCGCTCGGCCGACTTCGTCGATCGGATGCGGCGGTACTCCTCCAGATCGCGGCGCAGCTTGCTCATCCGCCGCATGATGCGCCGGCGGTCCACCTCGAGCTGGGTCTCCCCCGGCCCGCGCCCGCCGATCCCGGCGCCGCCGGCCACCCGGCCCCCAGCCTGGCGGGACAGCGCCTCGCCCCAGCCCCGCAACCGCGGCAGCAGGTACAGCAGCTGCGCGAGCTCGACCTGCGCCTTGCCCTCCCGGGAGGTGGCGTGCTGGGCGAAGATGTCGAGGATCACGATCGTGCGGTCCAGGACCTTCTGCTTGATCGCCTCCTCGAGGGTGCGCTGCTGGGCGGGGGTGAGGTCGTCGTCGAACACCACCGCGTCGGCGCCCACCACCTGGACCAGCTCGCGGAGCTCGGCGACCTTGCCCCGGCCGATGAAGGTCCCCGGATCGGGGTGGTCCCGACGCTGCACGACGCGCTCGGCGACCTCGGCACCGGCGGTGTCGAGCAGCGCCGTCAGCTCGTCCAGCGACGCCTCCAGGTCCGCGCTGGTCACACCGGGCAGCTGCACGCCGACGATCACCGCCCGCTCGACCGGGCGGATGATGTCCACGCCCTCCCGTGGCGCGTCATCGGCGATGACGTCCCGGGCGCGACGGCGGGCCTCGGCACGCGAGATGGTGCGTGCGTCGTCGAGGTCGAGCGTCTCCGCGCTGGTGTCGGGCTCCTCGGAGGGGACGTCGACGTCCTCCGTCGGGCCCGGTCGTGGCCCGGACGTGGTGGGCTCGGGACGGTGCGGGCTGCGGGGCGGCTGCTGCCGCGGGGCAGGTGCGGTGCTCAGGGGGTGCTCCTCGTCTCCTCGGTGGCTACGGCGGCCAGCCAGGCGTCGTCGAGCCGGCCTCGTGCCACCTCGACGGCTGGACCGGTCATGATGACCGACCCGGTCCCGTCATGCTCGATGTCCAGGCGTCCACCGGGGAGGTCCACCTGCACGCGCGTGGTGACCAGGCCCAGTCGCTGCAGGGCGACGACCGTGGCGCACGCGCCCGTGCCACACGCGGCGGTCTCGCCCACCCCACGCTCCCACACCCGCAGCCGCACCCGCTCGCCGGTCACCACCTCGGCGAAGGAGATGTTGGCGCCCGCGGGGAAGCGCGGGTCGCGCTCGAGCCGGGGTCCGAGGGTGGCAACCGGCGCGGTGTCGACGTCGTCCACGAGGGTCACCCCGTGGGGGTTGCCCATCGAGACCACGCTCAGCGTGACGGTCCCACCGTCGACGTCGAGGTGGTGGCGGGGGGCCTCGGGCCGTTCGGTGACGAAGGGCACCGCCGCCGCCTCGAGGACCGGCGGCCCCATGTCCACCGCGACCCGGCTCACCCGGCCGTCCGGGTGCCGCTGCACGACCCGGACCGGCTTGACCCCCGCCGGGGTGCCGACCCGCACGAGGTCGGGTTCGGTCGGGACGATCAGGGCGTGGTCGAGCACGTGCTTGGCCACGACCCGGACCCCGTTGCCGCACATCTCGACGATGCTGCCGTCGGCGTTGCGGTAGTCCATGACCACGTCGGCGTCCGTCCCACCGGGAGCCAGCCGGATGACCCCGTCCGCTCCCAGACCGCGGCGCCGGTCGGCCAGGGCGCGCACGAGGGCGGCCGGAAGCTCGAGCCGGTCGTCGAGATCCTCGAGCAGCACGAAGTCGTTGGCGGTGCCGTGCGCGAGGGTGAACTCCATCCCGACAGGGTAGGGGGCGGCCGGGCCGCGCGGCAGGCGAGCGACGGTGACCGCCGCCGCGCGCTCACCGCCGAAGCAGGCGCACGACCGCCTCCTCCACGCTGCTGACCGGCACCGCGCGCGGATCGGCCCGGAACCAGCTGCGCTGCCGCCGCGCGTAGCGCCAGGTACGGCGGGCGATGCGCTCGGCGAGGTCCTCGCGCGACGCCAGGCCGTCGAGGACCGCTCCGGCCTCGGCGTAGCCGATGGCCTGGGCCGCGGTGCGCGACAGGGGCCCTGCGGCGCGCAGGCGCGCCAGCTCCTCCACGAGCCCCGCCTGCACCATCCGCTCCGCCCGGTCCCGGATGCGCTCGCGCAGCGCCAGGCTCCCGGGGTCGAGCAGCACCACCTCGAGGTCGGGGTAGATCGAGTCGTAGCGGTCGTAGCCGTCGTCGAAGGCGGAGAAGGGCACGCCGGTCAGCTCGAGCACCTCCAGGGCGCGGACGGTGCGCCGCAGGTTGCCCGGCTCGATCCGTTCGGCTGCCGCTGGATCCTGCGCACGCAGGTGGGCGTGCGCCGCGACCGCATCCGAGCGCCACCGGTCCTCGATGCGAGCGCGCACCTGGGGGTCCGTCGGTGGGAAGCGCAGCGGGTCGACCACCGCGCGGAAGTACAGCCCGGAGCCGCCGACCAGCACGGGGGTGGCACCCCGGCCTCGGATGTCGTCGATCGCGGCTCGCGCCCGGTCGCGGAAGGCCGCCACGCTGAGCTCCTCGTGCGGCTCGAGTATGTCCACGAGGTGGTGGGGGACGAGAGCGCGGTCGGCGGGCGACGGCGTGGCCGTGCCGATGTCCATCCCGCGGTACACCGTGAAGGCATCGACCGCGACGATCTCGGTGGTCCGTCCGGATGCCCGCCGTGCGACCGCCGCCCGCAGGGCGACCGCTGACTTGCCCGCGGCGGTGGGGCCGACGACCGCGAGAAGCGCCACCAGACCTCCGAGCGCGTGACGGAGACGCGACGGTAGGTGGTCGCCGGCGCGGTGACGAACCGCTTGCTCGAGCGCACGCCCACGACCGGTCCGTGGGAACGGACCGGGCCCGCCGACCGCTGCCGGCGGGCCCCTGCCGCGGTGGTCATGGCCTCACGCGCGGGCCGGCAGCTCCTCCTCGGCCAACTCCTCGTCGGCCAGGTGCTCGTATCCGTCAACCTCGAACCCCTCGGCGACCGACCGTGCGGTCGCGACCTTGCCGAGCAGGATCCCGTACACGATCTTCGAGAGCACGTCGGCGATGGTGAAGATGTAGGTGCGGGTCACCGCGCCGGCTGCGCTCTGCCCGAAGTCGCCCAGCATCGGGACGATGTAGGCGACGATGTACAGGTTCCAGGAGAAGAGGAACAGGTACCGGATGGAGCGCATGGTCGAGCGGGCCTGACCCGGCAGGTAGCTGAGGGACTCGCCGGTCAGCCGCCAGAAGATGGCCGTGAAGTAGATGAACGGGATGGTCGCCGCGATCCCCCACCAGATGAGCGCACCCAGCGGGTCCGCGACCTCGTAGAACTGGCCCACGTAGCCGAGCAGGACCATCAGCGCGCCGGCACCGCCCAGCTTGAGGCGGTAGCCGAGGATGTCGGGCTTGGCGATGTTGAGCACGAAGAGGCTCTGCGTCAGCAGCAGCGGGACGTCGATCAGCCAGTTGAAGTAGCGGAAGCCGTGGTTGTAGGTCGC
Source organism: Nitriliruptoraceae bacterium (assembly GCA_046541215.1). Classification (GTDB taxonomy): domain Bacteria; phylum Actinomycetota; class Nitriliruptoria; order Nitriliruptorales; family Nitriliruptoraceae; genus T1Sed10-7. Next base: position 3,092 of record JBKHDS010000025.1, on the reverse strand, counting down.
CTCGCCGAGGACGTAGAGCCCGACCTCGCTCTCGAACACGAAGGCCTGGTTGAGCGAGATGTCGAGGCGGAGCAGCAGCAGGGCCGCGGAGAGCATGACCACGACCGACATGGTGGTCATGGACCGGTACCGGGGCGCCACGTTCCGGCGCGTGAGGATGAAGTAGGCCAGCCCCGCGAAGTGCGCGGCGTACCCGATGGTCAGCACGGTGGAGATGAGATCGAACTGTGCCGGGGTGAACTCGACGACGTTCTCGAGGTTCCACAGCATGGCAGAGGCCTTTCCCTGGGGATCGCATGGGCGATGCGTCCCGAGCCTCCGCGCTCGTGACCCGGAGCCAGCCTCGCCGGCTCCGGTCGGGGGTTGCCGCCCCCTGACACCAGCCGACGTTCGTCACGGTCCCGTGGGACGGATGCCCCTCAGGCGCTGGGCACGGTCGGGACCACCGGCAGGCTCGGCCGCTGCGGCGCCGGGACGAGGGTGTCGCTGCGCCAGGAGCCACCGCGGGCCAGCGCATCGGCCGTCTCCCGGCCTGCTGTGGTGCGTCGCACCTTCAGGACCGGGCCCGACAACGCGTAGTTGGTGGCAGCCTCGACCACCTCGACGGTGACGAGGTCGCCGGGCGCGTACGCCGGCGGCTGACCGGGGCCGTAGCTCGCGGCCGGCAGGTGCACGAGGTGGTTGCCGCGCGTCCGACCGGACCACCGCGCCGGGTCGGTCCGGGAGGGCGACTCGATCAGCAGCTCCTGCGCGGTACCGACGAGTCGCTCATGGGCCTGACGGGAGTGGGCGCGGACCAGGGGCTCGAGCCGCTGGTAGCGATCGCGGACCACCTCGGCGGGCACGAAAGCCTCCGTGCGCTCGGCTGCCGGGGTGCCGGGCCGGGGGGAGTACTGGAAGGTGAACGCCTGATCGAACCGGACGGCCTCGACGACGTCCAGGGTGGCCTGGAAGTCCTCCTCGGTCTCGCCGGGGAAGCCGACGATGATGTCGGTGGTCAAGGCCGCGTCCGGCAGCAGCTCACGGGTGCGCCCCACGAGCGTGAGGTAGCGGCGCTGGCGGTAGGAGCGGCGCATGGCCCGAAGCACACGGTCGGAGCCGGACTGCAGTGGCAGGTGCAGGTGCGGCATCACGTTGGGGGTGTCGGCCATCGCGCGCAGCACCTCCTCGGTGAAGTCCCGGGGGTGGGGGGAGGTGAACCGGACCCGCTCGAGCCCGTCCACGCCACCGAGCTCGCCGAGCAGGTCCGCGAAGCGGCTCGCGCCGTAGAGGTCCCGGCCGTAGGAGTTGACGTTCTGGCCGAGGAGGGTGACCTCGAGGACGCCGTCGGCGACCAGACGCTCCACCTCGGCCACGATCTCGCCGGGCCGACGGGACCGCTCCGGCCCCCGCAACGCCGGCACGATGCAGAAGGTGCAGCGGTTGTCGCACCCGACGGAGATGGACACCCACGCGTGGTGACGGACCTCGCGCTTGGCCGGCAGGGCCGAGGGGAACGTCTCGAGCTGCTCGACGAGCTCGACCACCGGCACCTCCGCGGAGTCCGCCTGGGCCAGCAGCCTGGGCAGGTCCGGCAGGTTGTGCGTGCCGTACACGACGTCGACCCAGGGGGCGCGCTCGGCGACGGTGTCGCCGTCCTTCTGAGCCAGGCAGCCGCCGACCACGATGGTCAGGTCCTGCCCGGCCTCGCGGCGTCGCTGCTTCGTGGCCTTGAGGTGCCCGAGCGTCCCGTACAGCCGGTTGTCGGCGTTCTCACGCACCGCGCAGGTGTTGAGCAGGACGAGATCGGCCTCCTCCACCTCGCTCGTCGGGCGGTACCCGAGGGTCTCGAGGAGGCCGGCGGCGCGGCCGGAGTCGTGCTCGTTCATCTGGCACCCGAAGGTACGCACGTGGTAACGCCGGCCGTTGCGTGGTGCCGTCATGATGGTGGTCCTGCCGAGAGCCTGTGCGGAGCGGTCAGGCTATCCGGCACCACCCCGCGAGAGCGCGTGCCCTGCCGCTCCACCCGAGGGCGCCGGGGCCGAACGGACCTACCGCGACAGGACGCGGCTCACCACTATAAGTAGCGTATCACCACGTTCCGTTAGTGCACGGCAGGGAGGTTCGCGCCCAGGCATGGACCGAGCCGGAGGACGACGATGGGGACCGCGAGCACGCGACGGCGGGCCAGCCTGCGGACGCTCATCGTCGTCGCGCTCCTGGTCGCCGCGCTGTTGCCACTGGGGGTGGCGGCCGCGATCGGGGTCAGCGCCCAACGCGCCACGCTGAACGCCCGGGTCGAAGACGACCTGGTGCAGTACGCCGACTCCCAGGTGGCCCGCCTGGAGCTGATCGCCGAGCGTGGCACCGCGCTGGCACAGCTCGTCACGAGCCGGACCCTGCTGCGGGAGCTGGTCACCGAGGCGGTCCAGGAGCCACCCGGCGACCTCGACCGCATCGTGACGATCCTCGATGACGCGCGCGATGCGTCGACGGGGTTGACCTCCATCGTCCTGCTGAGCACCGACGGCACACCCCTCGCCTGGACCAGCGGTGGTGGTGAACCGTCGCTGCCGGCGCGGCTGGTGGAGCAGGCACGTCAGGTCGCCGCCACCGGCGAGGCCGTGACGGATCTGCAGCCTGGGGCCGACGCCCCGGTCTGGTCGAGACTGGCCCCGATGGTCCAGGACGACGTCGTCGTGGGCGTGGCACTGCTCGACCTCGACCCCTCACCGCTGACCGGGCTGGTCGCACCACCGGCGGACGATCCGGATGCGACCCCCCGGATCCTCACGAACCTCTACGTCCTCGGTCCGGATGGCCGCGCCGTCGTCGTCGACGGGGAGGGTGCCTGCGGCCCCGACGCTGCAGCGGGGGGGACCTGCCAGGACGCCGCCGAGGCCGCGCTCGCCGGGGACACCTCCGTCCTCCACGACCTCCAGGACGACTCCGGCGAGCCGCTCGTCGCCGCGACCCGATCGGTCCCCGAGCACGGGCTCGGGCTGGTGGTGTCCCTCCCCTCCCGCCAGTTGCTCGCCCCGGTGACCCGGGCGTCGGTGACCCTGGCCGGGCTGTTCCTGCTGGTCGGCGTCCTCGCCGCAGCGGTGGCGGTC